>CAZMIS010000082.1:0-12155 GCA_964566325.1 uncultured Anaerolineales bacterium | reverse complement strand
AGTCGCGATAGGAAGCCTCGCCCAGCGCTGCGGCGTCGCAATTCGGGTGCTCGTGGATGATGTCCTGCCCGATGCCGATGTGGACGGTCACCGGGACGCGCAGCCGGTAGCCTGCAGCGAGGATGCTGACGTCCTTGTGCGGGTAGTTGCCCTCCGCGATTTCGCGGCCCAGCGCCTCGCCGTAGCCCAGCCCGTCGCGCACGCCCGCTGCCACGATGTCGTTGATCCTGCCCGTCTCGTGCCACAGCCCGAACTGACCCTCGGTGATGTAACGCGCCACGCTCTCGGTCGTCGCGCCCACCAGCGCGAGCTCGTAGTCGTGGATCGGGCCTGCGCCGTTCATGCCCACGTGCGTGACCAGCCCGCGCGCCATCAGGTCGATGACGAAGCGCGAGAGGCCCATCTTGATCACGTGCGCGCCCATGATCACCATGACGGACGCGCCCAGGTCCCGCGCCCGGCGCATGCGCGCGGCAACGGTGGCCAGGTCGGGGTGTTCGAACGGCTCGCCCGCCGCGCCGAGCGGCAGCACCTCGTCGAGGTGCATGTCGTGGACGCGCTCGTTGAGCGGCTTCACGCTGAGCCGGCTGCGGTCGAACTGCGGATATGACATCTCACTCCCCCCACAGGTAGCGCACGAGCGCCCCATGCTCTCCGAAGTCGGGGACGATCAGGTCCGCGCCGGCCTCGATCAGGCGCCGGCGCTTCCACTCGTCGATCCCGGTGCGCCGCGCCTCGTCCGTCGCCACGCCGACCGCGATGCCGCCGGCGCGCCGCGTGTCCTCGATTTCCACGTAGCCGTCGCCGAACCCGACGAACTCGGGGCCGGCCAGCCCGTGCTCCGCGATGATGCGGTCGATGACCATCTTCTTGGAGAACGACTTGTAGTCGTCCTGCGCGCCGTAGATGCCTTCGAAGTACGGCGTGACGCCGAGCGCGGCGGCCTCGGCCAGCACGAACGGTTCGTCCGTGCCGGAGGCCAGGTAACACCTGACGCCCCGATCGCGCAGCTGGGCGAGCATGGCACGGCTCCCGGGCACCATCAGCTCGTCGGGGTCGATCGCACCCGCCTTCAGCGCGGCCAGGCGCGCGTCGACGCGCGTCGACAGGCGGTCCAGGTACATGTACTTGTACGCGAGCGGCTCAAGCGGCGCGTCACCGCGGCGGGCCACCTCCTCCGCCAGCTGGATCATCTGGTAGATGGTCTGTTTCCCGGTGAGCCGCGCGACGAAGTCCCGGACGACGGCCTCGACGGTCGCCTGGTCCTCGTGATCCGGGGTCTCCATCAACAGCTCGACCATCATGGGGATCATGATCCCCTGCCACCCCTCGCGTATGAGAGAGATGGTGCCGTCGAAATCGAAGAGCGCGTGGCGGATGCGCCCGCGCGCCAGGTCAGGATTGAAGATTTCCAACACGACGATCGATCTTGCCCTTCTACCCCGCCAACAGGTCTTCGGCCAGCGCGGCCGCGCCCCAAAGCGGCGCGTCGTCACCGAGTCCTGCGGGGACAATGTCAGCACGTGCCTGCGGCAGCGCCTCCGCGCGCGCGACTGCGCGCACCCGCTGCCACCATTGCTCGCCGGCCTTGGTCACCCCGCCGCCGAGCACCACGACTGCCGGATTCAGCAGGTTGATCGCCGCGGCCAGGCCCGAGCCCAGGGCCGCGGCCCCTTCCATCAATACGCCCTGGGCCAGCGGGTCGCCCGCCTGCGCGGCGCGTGCCACCATCTCGCCCGTCACCGCGTCCGGCCTTCCGCCGGCCAGCGCCGGGAGGATGGGGCTCGCGTCCGGGCTCTCCTGCAGCCTGGCGGCGGCCTTGCGCGCCATGGCCGGGCCACACGCCTCGGCCTCGACGCAGCCGCGCTTGCCGCACACGCACGGCGTGCCGCCGGGGCGCACCACGACGTGGCCGATCTCGCCGGCCATGCCGTCCGCGCCGCTCCAGATGCGCCCGCCCAGCACCCAGCCGCCGCCGATGCCCGTGCTGACCGTCACGTAGAGGACGCTATCGGCGCACTTGCCCGCGCCGTAGCGCCATTCGCCCAGTGCGGCAACGTTCGCATCGTTGTCCACCGCGGCGGGCGCGGCGAACTCCTCTGCCAGCCGGGCGGCCAGCGGTACGTCCTCCCAGCCCGGCACGTGATGCGAGAGGCGCACGAGGCCCCTCCGCGCGTCGACCGGGCCGCCGAAGCTCACCCCGATCGCGGCCAGCCTGCCCCGCGTCTGGGCCAGCAGCCCGTGCGCCATGCGCAACATGGTGGCCTGATCGTAGGCCGCATCCGCGCCCGTCGGCGAGACGACGCGGCTGTGCGCGGCCCACGTGCGCCCGCCGGCCCGCCCGCCGGCCCGCCCGCCCGCCGGCCCGCCGGCGACCAGTAAGGCCGCGCTATGCTTCGTCCCACCGTAGTCGAGCGCGAGCAGGAGGGTGTCGATGTTACTTCTCCATCAGCGAGAGGAACACCGCGTGCAGGATCACCAGGTGCGCGTCCTCGATGATCTGCATCGATTCCGTCGGCACGATCACGGCGACGTCGCACAGGGGGGCCAGCTTGCCGCCGTCCCGGCCCGTCAGCCCGATGCGCGTCAGGCCCATGGCCGCAGCCGTTTCCATGGCCCGCAGCACGTTGGGTGAGTTCCCGCTGCCGCTGAGCACGAAGGCCACGTCGCCGGGGGACGCCAGCGCCTCGAGTTGTTTCGCGAGTGCGACCTCGTAGCTTTCGTCGTTGGCGTAGGCCGTCAGCGTGGCCGTGTTGTCGGTCAGGCAGAACGCCCGGAACCTCGGCCGGTCGGGGTGCAGCGCGCTTTTCACGAGGTCGTTGACGATGTGTGACGCGTTGGCGGATGAGCCGCCGTTGCCCATCATGAACACGGTGCGGCGGTTACGCTGCGCGTCCTTCATGATCTCGACGATCCGCGTCACGGGCTCGGCAGGAATCCGGGGCAGCACCTCTGCCACCCGGTCGAAGTATTCGGCAATCATGGATTGACTCAGTCCTGACACAAGGATCGGCGCCCACGACCGTGAGCGCCGATCCGTATCTTAGCAGAAATCGGGGCCGAACGCTAGCCCGCTTACCCCTTCAGCGAGCCGGCCAGGAGGCCGCGCATGAAGAAGCGGCCCAACAGGATGTAGACCAGCAGGGTGGGCAAGGCGGCCAGGATCGAGCCCGCCATCTGTACGTTCCACTCCACGATGTAGGATCCGGCCATGTTGTTCAGCGCCACCGTGATCGGCTGCACGTTTGGCCGGCTGGTGACGATCACGCCGAAGAGGAAGTCGTTCCAGACCGAGGTGAACTGCCAGATCATCACCACGACGAAGCCCGGCATGGAGATCGGAAAGAGGATGTGGCGGTAGATCCCCAGCAGGTTGGCGCCGTCGATCTTCGATGCCTCGACCAGCTCGGTCGGGATCGCGGCGTAGTAGTTGCGGAAGATCAGCGTGGTGATGGGAATGCCGTAGACGATGTGGACGAAGATCAGCCCGGGCAGCGAGCCGTAGAGTCCTACCCGCTGCAGCACCTGCACCAAGGGGATGAGGATGCTCTGGTAGGGGATGAACATGCCGAACAGCATCAGGGTGAACACCATGTCCGCGCCGCGGAACTTCCACTTGGACAGGACATAACCGTTGAGCGAGCCGAGGATCGCAGAGCCCAGGGTGGCCGGGATCGCCAGGTAGACGCTGTTCATGAAGTTGCTGTTCAGCCCGCGGATCCCCATCGACGCCTCGCCGAACCAGGCGCGGGCGTAGCTGTCGAAATGCATGCCGGAGGGCAGGTTCCACATGGTGGCCAGGCTGACCTCGGCGAAGCTCTTCATCCCCGTGATGATGAGCAGGTAAACCGGCAGCAGGAAGAAGACCGACGCGGCGATCAACGCCAGGTAGATGAGGGCACGGCTCCAGCGAAACTTGCGCGGTCGGGAAGCGGCGGCGGCGCTCATATCTCGGCCTCCGAGCGCATGGTGAAGCGCAGGTAGGGCACGATCAGCACCGCGACCATGATGAGCAGGATGGTTGCGATCGCGGCGCCCTGGGCGAAGTTGTTGCCGCGAAACGTCGTGTCCCACATGAAGAACGCCGGCACGTCGGTCGCGAATGCGGGGCCGGGGCCGGTCATCGACACGACCAGGTCGAAGATCTTCAGCGAGATGTGGCCCAGGACGATGACCGCACTGAGCGTGATCGGCCGGAGCAGCGGCAGGATGATGTGGCGCAGGATCTGCATCTCCGTTGCGCCGTCGACGCGCGCGGCCTCGCGCAACTCATCGGGGATGCCGCGCAGGCCCGCCAGGTACATGGCCATGGTGTAGCCCGACATCTGCCATGTCGCCGCGATCACCAGCGAGATGATGGCGATCGAGAACCCGACGTAGGGCGTGGTCACCCAGTCCAGGCCGATCGAGTTCAGGAACTGCCCGACCGTCGTCTCGGGGCGTATATACAGCACCGTCGGATCGGTGAACCACTTCGAGCGCAGAAAGCCCAGCCCCATGCGCTCGAACAGGAGGTTGACGCCCGAGCTGCCGGTCTGTATGGTGCCGGGGTTGAGGAGCCACCGCCACACGACGCCGGTCACGATGAACGAGATCGCCATGGGGAAGAGGAAGATGTTGCGGAAGATGGCCTCGCCCTTCACCTTCTGATCCAGCAGAAGCGCGAGAAACAGCCCCAGCGCCAGGCACGCGGCCAGGAAGAGCACGGTGAAGTTCACGGTATTGCGCAGGTCGATCAGGAAGCGGTCGATCGTGAACAGCCGGGCGTAGTTGCGCATGCCGACGAAGGTGAAATCGGGCGTGAGCGATGCCCACTTGGTCAGGGACGAGAAGCCGGTGAAGGCAATGAAGCCGTAGACGAAGACCGCGATGGCGATCACCGACGGGGCAATCAACAGGAGCGATATCCAACGGTCGCGGCTGACCTGGCGCACGGTCGCCTCCGGAGAATGGGTAGGTGGTTGGCGGGCCGGGAAACCTCCTGGGTCGGGCTGGCCCGACCCAGGAGGACGGAACGCGTTACTTGCAGATGCCGTTATCGACGCACAGCTGCTGCAGCGATTTCTGGGCTGCGGCGACATCGCCCTGCGTGATGAACGTGGTCAGGACGTCCTTGTACTCGGTGGCCCACTTCTCGAAGGCCGCGGCGCCGTGCGCAACGCTCGGCACGATCGCATCCGCGGACCAGTCGACCATCGCGGACTTCAGGTACTCGTTGAACAGCGCGGGGTCGCAGTCGGTGCGCGCGCAGATGGAGCCCTTCTTCGGGTTGAAGGCTTCCTGGCCCTCCTTCGAGCCGGAGACCTTCAGCCAGTTCATCAGGTTCTCCTGGTTCTTGGCGCCCTTGGCGGCCGCGAAGCTGTCCGACAGGGCGACAAAGATGCCCTTGGTGCCCGGCACCGGCGCCCAGCCGTATCCCGTGTAGTTCTTGGAGGTGAACCAGCCGTCGGTCCAGTCGCCCATGATGTGCATGGCGCCCTTGTTGTCCACCAGGTACTGTGCTGCGCCATCCCATGTCAGGGCAGAGTAGTCGGTGTTGGCGTAGGTCATGACCTTCTTGAAGGTTTCGAGCGCTTCCGTCACCTTGGCATCGGTCCACGGCGTCGCGCCGGTCCACAGGCCGTTGTAGCCATCCGCGCCGAGCACGCCCGCCAGGATGGTCTCGAACGTGTGGCCGGCCTCCCAGCCTTCCTTGGTGCCGATGACCAGCGGGACGATGCCCTTGGCCTGCAGCGCCTCCGCGACGGTGAAGAACTCATCCCACGTGGTGGGCGGGTTCAAGCCGTTGTCCGCGAAGACCGATTTGTTGTACCACATCACGTTGGAGCGGTGGATGTTGACCGGAACGCCCCAGAAGCTGTCCTTGTACTTGAGCAGCGTGATGAGGTCAGGGGGGAAGGCCTTGTCCCAGCCCTCGCTGGCGTAGAGGTCGTTCAGTGGCTGGAGGTACTTCTCCGGCTCGTATTTCTCGACCTCGAGGCCTGCATGCAACTGGAACGAATCGGGCGGATCGCCGCCGGCGAGGCGGGTCGACAGGACGGCCTTGGCGTTGGTGCCGGCGCCGCCGGCGACCGTGGCGTTGATGATCTCGACGCCGGGGTAGTTCTTCTTGTAGATCTCGAACATGGCGTTCAGGCCATCGGCTTCACCGCCGGCGGTCCACCAGGAGAACATCTCGACCTTGCCGGACGGGCCGGCCGGTGCTGCGGGTGCTGCGGGGGCCGCAGGTTGGGCCGCTGGGGCCGCGGGAGCCGCGGGAGCCGCGGGAGCTGGCGTGGCGGGTGCACAGGCCGTCAGGATGACGGAAAGCAGCACCAGCACTGTGATCGAAAGTGACAGGTTCTTGCGCATTGTGAATCTCCTCCGTTGGAAATCAGACGCAGATAGAAATGTTCGTGGGGCTTAGCGTTGTCGCGTGTCGCGCCCACCACCTCCTTGAAGCCTCGGGCAGGTCAATACGGCCGCCTCTCGATTGCGGCGACGCCTGCATTGTAGCACTCGGCCTGTTGCAGGTCAAGCAATTCTCCGAAACCGACCCGCGCGCTCCTTTTTGGCCAAATTGACGAATTGGAGGCCAGGTCACTATACAAAACTTATACAGACCCTATACTTCAAACATAGTTTGTCAAATGTTAGACGCAAGTGCAGACACAATACGATTGAGGAGAGTGAGTAAGATGAATCGCAAGCCGTTCGTTCTGTTGATGGTCTTCGCTACCGTGGTCGCCTTGATGGCGAGCACCGCAGTTACCTTTGCGGCGGGCCCCCGGGTCCGTGTCGTCCATGCGTCGCCCGATGCGCCGGCCGTGGATGTGCTGGTCAATGGCAGCGCTGCTTTCACGAACGCCCCGTTCAAGGGCATCACCAACTACGCCAGCCTCGAGGCCGGCACCTACAGCGTCGATGTCGTTCCGACCGGCGCCACCGAACCCAAGGTCATCTCGGCCAACCTGACCCTGGATGCTGACAAGGACTACACAGTCGTTGCCGTGGGCAAGCTGGCCGACATCGAGCCGCTCGTCCTGGTGGACAACAATGCGATGCCAGCTGCGGGCAAGGCCCACGTGCGCTTCGTCCATGCCTCGCCGGATGCGCCTGCGGTCGATATTGCCGTCAAGGGCGGCCCTGTGCTCTTCCCGAACGTAGCATTCAAGGGCGTCGGTGACTACCTCCCGGTGGATGCGGGCACCTACGATCTTGAGGTTCGCCTCGCCGGCACCGAGACCGTGGCCCTCCCGGTCAACGGGCTGACCCTCGAAGCCGGCACGGTCTACACCGTCTTTGCGATGGGCCTGGCTGGCGGCGAGCCCACGCTGGTCGCAGTGCCGAGCGTGGATGCGAAGGCTGCGGCCCCGGCGATCCTGCCGACGACCGGCGGGCAGATCAACTGGCTGGTGGTCCTGCTGATGGCGGGTGTCTCGCTCTTCCTCTTCGGCGGCGTGCAGCGCCTGGCAGTCCGCAAGGCATAACGTCCGAACAGTCAAACGCCTGGCTCTGCGGAGCCGGCCACACGACAGCAGCGCATGAACCTCCGGGGTATCCTCGGAGGTTCTTTGCTTGTCAGGGTATAATGGGGGATCGATGCCAGCAACATCGCTCAAATGGAGAGTGTCATGCGGAAGCCGCTTCTGATTGGAACGATCGCCCTCGGCGTGTTGATGATCGCCGCGGGTGTGCTATGGTTGACCTCGCCCCAGGGGGCCGCGTCCTCCCTGTCTGACTTCACCACGCCCCACGCGGATGGTGTCCCCCGGATGACGCCCGCGGTGCTGAATTCGCTGCTGCAGGGCGATGGTGCACCCCTGGTGTGGGAGTTACGCTCGGCCGATACTTACGCGGCCCAGCACGTGCCCGGCTCGCGGCTGGTGACGCTGGACGAGATCGCGGGCGCAGCAGCCGGGCTGGACAAGGGCCAGGCGATCGTCACGCTCTGCACCTGACCGGACGAAGCCACCAGCGCCCGTGCGGCGCGTACGCTTCAGACGTTGGGTTTCAACAATGTGGCCGCCCTGCGCGGCGGTTGGAATGCTTGGGTGGCGGCGGGCCTGCCGACGGAGGGCAGCGCCAAGTAGAGTGAGAGCAGGAGACCTCCGAGGTCGTGCCAGCCAAAGGTTGGCCTGAGGCCGCGGAGGTCTGCGATTTTGTTCGCGAAAATCGTTTGACAGCGGTGCGGCGCAGCCGCTATAATGAAGCATCTTGTACGTAATCTGAGGTTCACATGGCACGTAGAAAGGCGGCGCGGCGCGACTGGCGCATGACGCTGTTCCTGGTCATCTCGATCCTGATCGTTCTCTCCATGGTGTTGGGTTCGGTGATCATCGCCTTCCAGGGCTAGGCGATGCATTCCGCGGGGACGGAAGCCGACCCGGCCGCCGCGCGCAGCGGGGTACTGCTCGCGCTGGCGGCCGTGTTCGCGTTTTCGACGAGCCCGGTGCTGGTGCTCTGGGCCGCACCGCTGACCGCGTACCAGGTCACGTTCGTCCGTCTCGCGGTGGCCACTGTCGTCGTGGTGGTCCTGGGACGATTCAGCCGCCAGCCGGTGTTGCCGGCGCGGTCCGACTGGGGCCGGTTCGTCCTCTTCGGCCTTGTCACCGCGGTGCACTTCTTCAGCTACATCGCCTCGCTCAACTTCACGACCATCGCGCACTCCCTGGCGATCGTCTACACCGCGCCGATCTTCGTCACGCTCTTCTCGTCCTGGTTCCTGAAGGAGCCGGTGCAGTGGCGGAAGTGGCTCGGCATCATCGTCGCAGTGGCCGGCATCGGCGTGCTGGCCGGCTTCGAGCCCCGGCTCGACCGCCGCATGCTGATCGGCGACGGGCTGGCGCTGGTCTCCGCAATCACGTTCGGCCTCTACTCCGTGGCGGGCCGCTCGCAGCGGGACAGGTACGGCCTGTTCACCTATACCGGGGCCGTGTACGGCCTGGCCGCCCTGTGGGCCGCGCCGCTCGCGGCGCTGAACCTCAACCTCAGCGGCGTCACGTTCCGATCGGTCCTCGCAGCCTTCGGCGCAGGGCTGATCCCACTCGGGACGGGGCACACGCTCTACAATGCCGCGCTGCGCCGGACGCATGCGACGGTCGTCAACCTGATCGCCACCCAGGAGGTTACCGGTGGCGTGCTGCTCGGCCTCCTGCTCGTGGGACAGATCCCACAGGTGAACGAGATTGCCGGCATCGCGATCACCCTGCTGGGGATCGCGATGGTGCTGATTTAGGGAAAGGCTGCTCGTGGCGAAACCAGTCGACTGCCCATACTTCTTCGGGGACTATCATCGGGGCCGGGAGATCGAGAAGTGCCGGCTCATCGAGCGCAACCGCGCGAATCAGCGGCCGTGGCGCCGCGCGCTGTGCGACAGCTGCCCGGTGCCCGGCATCCTGCGCCATACGACGTGCCGGCGCCTGGCCCTGGAGGCCTCGGTGGAGCGCAAGCTGCTCGTCATGGACCGCGTGGCGGTCTATGCCATCTGCACGGAGCACATCGCCGAGCTGAAGGATCCGAACCACTGCCCCCAATGCGAGGCCGCCGCGGAGGAGTGACACGGCGCCCCCTATCCCGCCAGCGCGCCCAGCGCCTCCCCGAAGCTCTTGCGGCCGAGCCCGACCCGGAAGTGGCCGGGCGCCTCGAACATTTCGCCCGGTGCGATCATCACCCCGCGCGTATCGAGGCACTCCTGCGCGTAGGCCAGCGCGGTCATCGGCAGGCGCAGCCGCGGAAACGCGACCGAGCCCGCCAGGGGCGGCAGCCACTCGTACGCGTCCGGCCGCGCGCTGAAGAACGCCTCCGCGAGCCCGACGTTGTGCCGGACGATCGCGGTGTTGCGCGCGACGATGGCCTGGCCCGCGCGCAGCGCGATGACGCCCAAGATCTCGCTGGGCGCGCTGCTGCAGATGGTGGTGTAATCCTTGACCCCGCCGGCCCGCCGCAGCACGTCCCGGTCCCGCGTCGTCAGCCAGCCGATCCGCAGCCCTGGCAGCCCGTACGATTTCGACAGCCCTGACAGGGTGACGCCGCGCGCTGCGCAATCGCACGCCGAGGGCAGTCGCCCCACCCCGGGCATCTCCAGCCCGCGGTACATCTCGTCGGAGAAGAGGATCGCGCCGCTGCGGCTCACCGTGTCGACGATCGCGGCCCACTCGGCCGGGGAGGGCAGGTAGCCGGTCGGGTTGTGCGGGAAGTTGGCCACCACGACCTTCGTGCGCGGGGTCATCAGGCGGGGGAGCGCGTCGACGTCGAGCGTCCAGCGGCCGTCCTGCACCGTGACCGGCCATCGCACAACCCGGCACCCGATCGATTCTGCCACGGTCGCCAGGGACTGGTACGCGGGCCAGGTCAGCACGACCTCGTCGCCGGGCTCCAGCACCCCGTTCATGAAGGTGAAGATCGCCTCTTCCGGCGCGGCCACCAGCACATTCCCGGCCTCCATCGACTCGTACTGCTGCGCGATCGCCTCGCGCAGGAGCGGGTGCCCATCCGATTCGGTGTAGCCGAGCCAGAGCCGCTCCCACAGCGCCCGCGTCTCCGCGTCGGCCAGGGCGAGCAGCTCGGGCAGCGCCAGGCTCTCGCAGTCCGACGCGCTGAGCAGGTGCTGCACGTTGAATTCGTACTCGGCGAAGTAGCGCTCCAGCTTGAATGCGGGCAGCTTCATGATGGCTTGCTCCTTTCAGAGGGCGTCTTCGGGACGCGCAGGGGCGGGACCCTCCTCCGCCCGGCCCACGCCGGTTGAGGTTGGCCCCGCCCCGGGATCATCTCACAGCTACCGGTTCAGCAGACCGTCGATCACGTCGCTGAACTGGGCGAAGGGCAGGGCGCCGGAGAGCGGCTTTGCATCACCGACCGGCTTCCCACCTTCCATGACGGACAGGAAGAACGCGGGCGTGCCGCGCACGCCGAGCGCAGTGGCTTCCTGCATGTCCTTGTCGATCGTGGCCTGCGTGGCGGCATTCGCCATGCAGACATCGTATTTGGCGCCGTCCGCACCGAGGGCCACGGCCTGGGCCCGGAACTGATCGGCCGCATCCCCGGCGCTCTGCCATATCTCCTGGTTGGCAAACAGCCAGTCGTGCAGCTCCCAAAACACCTTCGCATCCTGCTCGCCGGCGCAGATGGCCGCCTTCGCCGCGGGCACGGCGTTGGCATGGAAGTCGAGCGGGAAGTTCCTGAACACGTGAACCACATCACCGGCTTTTACGTACGCTTCATACAGAAGCGGCTCCGTCTGCAGAGCATGACGGGCACAGTACGGTCACTGGAAGTCCGAGTAGTCCACCAGCTTCACCGCGGCGTTCGGGTCGCCGCGGTAGAAGTTGCCCTCCGCGTCGCGACCCATCGGCAGGCTGGCCAGTTCCGCCTTCGAGATGGACGGCGCAGGCGTGGGCGTCGGCGTCGGCGGGGCCTGCAGCTCGCGGATGTTCTGTTCGAACTGCTCGATCGGCAGCGCGCCCGGGAATCCACGCACGTCCTGTGACTTGCCGGTCTCATCCACCTTGATGATCAGGTAAGACGGCGCCTGCGGCACGCCGATGTTGCTGCTGCCGAACGCCAGCGCCTGCTCGACCTGCGTCTGCACGGTCTCGTCCGCCAGGCAGGAGGCAAACGCCGCCTCATCCAGCTTGAGGTCCGCGGCATAGCCCTGCATCGCAGCATCATCGCCCTCGGTCCACTGGTCCAGGTTGGTCAGCAGCAGGTTTCGGAACTCGAAGAAGTTGCCCTGCTGGCCCGCGCACAGGGCCGCGACCGCGGCGCGCGGCGCGACCACGGGGAACAGCTGCACCACGTAGCGCACCGTGCCCTTGTCGATGTAGTCGGTCTTCAGCTTTGTCTCGACCGATTTCACGTGCTCGGCGGTCTCCGCGCTCTTGAAATCCTCGAACGCCAGCACCACGATCGGTGCGTTGGCATCGCCAAGGTAGTAGCTGCCGTCGTAGGTGCGGCCCGCGCGGCCCGGATCGGGCTGGAAGAACTCGACGCCCTGGGGCAGCGGCGTGGGCGTGGGCGGCGGCACCTGGCCGGCCTTGGCCTTCTCGATCTTGTCCTGGAACTCCGCGAACGGATAGGCGCCGCTGATGAACCAGTCGTTGATGAAGAAGGCTGGGGTGCCCTGGACGCCCCGCGTCATGCCTTCCTGCAGATCCTGCTGGATGCGGGCCAGGCTC
>CAZMIS010000081.1:0-12350 GCA_964566325.1 uncultured Anaerolineales bacterium | reverse complement strand
ACGACGATCCGGTCCACGGCAAAGTGCCCCAACATCAGGAGGTCGAAATGCCCGCTATTCGTTGGGCAACACATAGATGCAGTCCTCGATGAGCCGGATGGGAACCGTCGCTCCCTCGTCGTGGATCGTTTCATGGCGCGGGTCGTGCTCGGCAACGGTGAGCAGGTGGTCGCCCACCAGCAGATCGTATTCGACGACGTTGCCGAGATAGGCGGCGCGATGCACGGTCGCGACCGCGTGCGGCCTCTCCGAGTCCACCTCCACCATCTCGGGACGTACGACCAGCGTGACGATCGCGCCGGTCGGAATCTCCTCCCGGGACGCCGGCACCTGGACGGTCGCTCCGAGCGCCTCGATGGCCATCGAGCCGTTGCCCTGGTCGCGCACCATGCCCGTCACGAAGTTCGCGCGGCCGATGAAATCCGCCACGAACCGCGTTGCGGGGCGGCGATACACCACTGTCGGTGTGCCCACCTGTTCGATCTTGCCCTGGTTCATCACGACGACCTGGTCGGAGAGCGTCATCGCTTCCACCTGGTCGTGCGTCACGTACACGCTCGTGATGCCCAACCGCTTCTGGATGCGGCGGATCTCGGTCCGCATCTGCTCGCGCAGCTTGGCATCCAGGTTAGAGAGCGGCTCGTCCATCAGGAGCACCTTGGGCTCCATCACCAGCGCCCGCGCCAGTGCCACGCGCTGCTGCTGGCCGCCGGACAGCTGGTTCGGCTGGCGGTTCTCATAGCCCGTCAACTCGACCAACTCCATCACCGCGGCCACGCGGTTGCGAATCTCCTCGCGCGATTTCTTCTGGACGTTCAGCCCGTACGCGATGTTCTCGAACACGTTGAGATGGGGAAAAATGGCGTAGCTTTGGAACACCATCGACATGTCGCGGCGGTGCGGCGGCAGATCGTTGATGGCCTTGCCATCGAGCAGGATCTGCCCCACCGTGGGAAACTCGAAGCCCGCGATCATGCGCAGGGTGGTCGTCTTGCCACACCCCGAAGGCCCCAGCAGCGTCACGAGATCGCCCTGCTTGATGTCGAGCGATATGCCGTCAACCGCCGTGACTTCGCCCACGCCGCCCCGGCTGGGGAACCTCTTCACAAGGTCTTGTAGCACCAGATACATGGACTGACTCCTAGGCGCCGAGGGTGAGATCGACGTCCCCACGACCCTTGAACACGCGCCGCGTCAAGTAATACAGGACGCCGATGGCGATCAACACCAACACGATGATGACGGACGAATACGCCGCGGCAATGCTGACCCCGCCCTGTTCCCACTCGCTCAGGATCGATGCCGTCACGATGCGCCAGCGCGCGCTGATCAGGAAGATGATCGCAGAGAGGCTGGTCATGTGACGGGTGAACGAGAAGATCAGCCCGGCCAGCAGCG
Organism: uncultured Anaerolineales bacterium; assembly: GCA_964566325.1. Classification (GTDB taxonomy): domain Bacteria; phylum Chloroflexota; class Anaerolineae; order CG2-30-64-16; family CG2-30-64-16; genus JALOOB01. The sequence goes on along the minus strand of CAZMIS010000081.1, from coordinate 10,952 downwards.
CAGGCAGGATCAGTGGCAACGTGACCTTGCGGAAGGTGTATTGCGCGTCTCCGCCAAGCATGCCCGAGGCCTCTTCGATCGACGGATCGATCTGCTGTAACGCAGCAACGCCCGCGCGGACCGACGCCGGCAGGCTGCGGACGGCAAACGCAGCCAGGATGATGTAGGGCGTGCCGATCAGCGCCAGCGGTTTGCCTGCGAAACACATGACAGCGATGAGCGCCACCAGGGTGCCGGTGATCGCCAAGCGCGAACGACCCGTCTCGCGATCGAGCACCAGCAGCGACAGGAAGGCGAAGATGATCGCCACCAGCGGCAACGGTGTCTGGAAGAAGGTCTTCAGGTAGTCCGAGAACTGGAACAGGAAGTTGGCCCAGAACCCGGGCGGGATCGACCGGCTGATGCGCGCCATCGGCTGAGCGATGAACTCGATCAGGCCGCCCATCAGGACGTAGCCGCCCATGGCGGCCAGCAGCCGGGTCCGCCACGGGGGTGCACCGCCCGACCTGACGCCGGCTCGCCGGCGCAGCCAGCCCGCGACGGCCAGCAGAAGATACGCCCCGCCGACCAGGTAGAAGGGGCCGGATTGCCCCAGGTAAGGCGCCAGTTGCGCCAACCCGATCCCTGTTCCGCCGGCGACGGCTACCACGATGGCCTGCATTCTCCCGTTGTTGGGCAGGGCCAGCCGGGCCAGGAAGATGGCCAGCAGGACGAAGAGCAGGCCGACAACAAACGTGGGCACGGTCGAGAAGGCCAGGACGAAACCGATGCCGAGGATGGTGCCGGGCACTGCGCCGCCGAGGTTGGAGACAAAGTCGAGCGCATCCTTGCCCGAGAACTTACGCCGCACCACCAGGAACGCGATGATCATGCCTGTCAGCGCGGCCAGGGGCGTCGCGAACGCGCTCAGGAAGGTCGTGTCAAGCACCGATTCCACCCCGCGCGCCGCCATCAGGCGCCACCAATGCAGCGTCGGCGTGTAGTCCACGCCCCAGGCACTCGCGAAAGAGCCGTAGAAGATCGCCGCGTAGAGCACGACCACCAGCAGGCACGTGAGGTAGGTGATCGTGATGAACGGCCAGCGGATCCACGGCTCCCGCACGGTGATGTGGCCGCCCGTCGGCTTGCCCGTGACCGACACGTAGGAGCGCCGCGTGACGTAATAGCGCTGCACCAGGAAGACCACGAGGGTCGGGATGAGGAGGACGAACGCCAGGGCCGACGCCTTCTGATAATCGTATTCCCCCGCCACTGCCAGGAAGATCTGCGCGGACAGCACCGTGACATTGCCGGAGATGAAGAGCGGGTTTCCCAGATCGGCCAGCGATTCGACGAAGAGCAACAGGAACGACCCCGCGATGCCGGGAACCAGCAGGGGCAGCGTGACGGTGCGGAAGATGTGCAGCTTGCCCGCGCCCAGGCTGTGCGCAGCTTCCTCCATGCTGGGGTCGAGCCGCTCGAGCATGGCGCGCACGATGAGATACGCCACGGAGAAGAACGTGATGATCTGCACCATCACGAGGCCATCCATGCCGTAGATGTCGTTCTTGCCCGGGCCGAACTCCATGCCGAGCAGCTTTGCGGTCACCAGGCCGTTGCGGCCGAACAGCAGGATGGTGCTGAGCGCGAGCGCAAACGGCGGTGAGACGGTCGGCACCAGCGCCAGCAGGTGTATGAAGCGGCTGCCCGGCGCGTTGCAGCGCACCATCGTATACGCGAAGATGAACCCCAGGATCGTGCCGCCCGTTGCCGTGAGCAGGCCCATCACGAGGGTGCTGGTGAACACCTGCCGCGAGTACGGCCCGTAGTACGCATCGAAATAGCGGGCGATGTACTTGAAGCTCAGCCGGGTGAACCACGGCCCTGACTGCGTGGAGTCGAGGAAGCCGTTGGCCGTGCCGCGGAACAGGGGAAACACGACGAATACGAAGAGAAAAAGGCCGCAATAGAGGAGGCTGATGAGGAGCACCGGGTCCCGCGCGATGAGAGCGAATTCGCGGTAACGCCTCACCAGCGACGTGCGGAGACCGGGCCTGGGCTCAACGCGGCGTTCGAAACCCGGCAACTGTACTGCCATGGCATGCCTCGCGCAAGGAAAGCCTTCCCGGGCGCTGCAGTGGGGCAGCGCCCGGGAAGTGACGGATCCAGCCGGGTGGTACGACTACTTGAGCTGGTCGGCCGCCGCGATTTCGTTGGTGAACTTGTCGACGAAGGCCTTCTTGTTGCTGCCGGCCCAGTCGAAGTCGTAGTCGATCAGCTTCACCTGCAGGAGCTCAGGATGGGAGAGCTCCACACCCTTGACCGTCGGCGCCTGGTAGGCCTTGTACTTGGGCCCCAGCTTCTGTGCCTCGGCGGTCAATGCCCAGTCGAACCACTTCTTGGCGAGGTCCATGTGCTTGGCGCCCTTGATGATGCCCATGGCGCCGATCTCGTAGCCGGTGCCTTCCTCGGGGAAGCTCAGTTCCAGCGGCATCTTGTTGTTATCGATCTCGTTCACGATGTCGTGCGAGAAGACGATGCCCACGGCTGCCTCGCCCTGGCCGACGAACTTCGCCGGCGCTGCACCGCTCTTGGTGTACTGCGCGATCTGGCCTGCATACTGCTTGATGTAGTCCCAACCTGCCGCGTCGCCGCGCATCTGCAGCACCGTAGCCAGGGCCGTGTAGGACGTGCCCGAGGTCGACGGATGCGCGACCATGATCTGGCCCTTGAACTCGGGCTTCAGCAGATCGTCCCACGACTTGGGAGCCGCCGTACCCGGATTCTTGGCCAGCCAGTCCTTGTTGGTGCAGAAGGCCAGGCTGCCCACGTAGATGCCTGCATAGTGGTTGTCAGGGTCCTTGTACTTGGCCTGATCGAGCAGGTTCGCGTAGCTCGGCGAGTTGTACGGCTCGAGGAGGCCCTCCCCCTTCGCAGCCACGAAGCTGTCCATCGGGCCACCCCACCAGATATCGAACTGGGGGTTGTCCTTTTCGGCGCGGACGCGAGCCAGTGCCTCGCCGCTGGACATGCGCACGTAGTTGACCGTGACGCCGTACTTGGCTTCGAACTCCTGCTTCATCCCCTGGCACCACTCCTCCTGGGGCGTACACAGGACGTTCACCTCTGTGCTGGCCGGCGCGGCCGCGGGCGCGCAGCCCGCGACGACGATGACCAGGACGAACAGAAGTGAGGCGATCGACAGATGTCTCCGAATCATTTGGCTTCCTCCTTGAAACACGATCGGATATTGAGGTTGTTGGGCCCGCGTGAGCCACCGACCAGTATAGAGGATCGGTCAGCGGCCCGCGAGTAAAATAGCACAGCGAGAGGAGGGTGTCAACCTGCGCGGCTTGTCCTGAGGAGGCCGGAGTCGTGCTATAATATTAGGGAGCAATCGCCAGAGACAGGAGGCACGCAATGCCAGAAGCCACCACCGGCGACGAGCCCCAGGAACCATTCGATCCAGCGTCGACCCTACCTGTGCCGGCCGGGCCGGTTACCGTGCAGGTCGACCCGCAGGGCCACCCCGTCACCATCTCGATCACCCCATCGCTCATGCCGCCGATGGGAGGGCTGGAGTCCATGCCCGCCCATGGCCTCTTCGGCTTCGGCGGCCAGGCGGAGGCGGAAGAGACGCGCCCCGGGCCGCTGCAGGCAGTCCTGACCAATCTCGAAAAGGCCCTCGGCGAGCTGGGAAAACGGGTGGCGGACTTCGCCACCAACGTCGCGACGCTCGAGGTCACGACGTATGTCAGCGACAGCCTGGCGGCGTCCGCGGCGGATCAGGCCGGCCGATTTCCCGATGCACGGCGCCGGGCGTACACATCGGTCAAGTTCGACGGCGATACGGACGTCATCGTCCCTACGGATGCCGGCCAGTTGGACGAGGCGCTGTGGCAGATCCACCGGGACACGGTCGCGCAGGCCCAGGCCCACCGCGAGGCCATGTTGAAGATCGTGGCGGAGTTGGTGTCAGACCTGGTGCCGGGGATCAAGTAGCGTGACAACGTTCACCTTCGTCGGTCCGGGAACGGATGACGAGCTGGGCGTCTGGCGGCCGCTGCCCCCCGCCGCGGTCCCGCGCGAGCTTTCCGCAGGACTGCTGGAGGCCATGCCCGCAGAAGCTTCCCCGCCCGATGCGTTCGTCTGGCAGGTGGCGTTCTCGGCCGACCAGGCCCGGAATCAACGCGACCTGGCCGCCGCGGGCCAGCGCCTCGACGCGGCCGATGCCGCGATCCCTTGGGCCGCCCGCCGCCTCCACGGCTTCGTGCGCGGGCAGCCGATTCGGGCTGACCAGCCCGAGGTCGAACTTGCGTCGTGGGCAGCGTTGGCGCGTCCTGCCGGGCCACTGGAAGCGTGGGAGGATGCGCGGCCGGCCGACGACGCGCTGCTCGCGCTGCCTGACTTTCAAGCTACCGCCGCGCAGACGAGCGCCTTCTTCGGCAAACTGCGTGAGTCCCTGCGCCACCTGGCAGTGGTCCGGACGACCTTCGACGGCCTGCCGGCCGCACACACCGTCGTCACATGGACCGGCGACTACCGGACCGCCTGGCAGGCCGGCGTAACCGGTCCCCAGGCTGCGCTTCATCTGCAGGCCGTCTCGGTCAGCATGCGCACGCGGGATGCCTGGTTGCGACTCGGCACGACCACCGTTGCCAGCGCGGCCCAGTTGGCCGCGCTGTTTGCCGCCAACCCCCTCCTGGCGCTCCCCGCGGCCTACCGCTTCGTGCGCCGGATCATCGCCCAGTTGCAGGCGCTGCAACTTCAGCCCGTTACAACCACCTGAGTCCCAGAAGGAGTCCGTCCATGCCCCCAAATCCCTCGCCCGAGAACGCGGCAAGTCCAGAGCTCTCCATCCGGGAGCTGCTGCAGTCCATCGCCAAACAGATCAACGATGGCACCGAGCTGGAGGTCGTCACGAAGGTTCAGATCCTGAAGGCGGCCAGCGCGGTCTCCATCGAGGGCGACCTGGTCGACGTCGCTTTGACCAAGATCAGCATCGACGGCGACCGCACGATCGTGGTGCCCGTCCAGATCGATACCGGCGATCTGCGGGTGCCTGAAGCCGTATACGAGGTGCACGAGCGCCACGTGCAGGAGGCCATCCAGCATCGCAAGGAGATGATCCAGATCCTCGTGGATTTCGTGAAAGGCCGGCGCGCATGAGAGCCATCGCTGCGGCCCTCGCACGACATACCGAGGGATTCAACTGCTCACAATCGGTGCTTGCTGCGTTTGCTGAGGAACTTGGTCTGCCGCTGCCCACCGCGCTGCGGCTGGCCGCCCCCTTTGGCGGGGGCGTCGGACGTCGCGGAGAAGTGTGCGGCGCCGCAACGGGCGCCCTGCTCGCCCTCGGGATGAAGTTCGACTGCGGCACGACCGACAAGGTGGGCAAGGAAGCTACCTACGTGATGGCGGCCGAGTTTCTGCGCCGGTTTGAGGCCGCCACCGGCCATCTCCTCTGTCGCGATCTGATCGGCTATGACCTCAGCATACCGGAGGAACTCGCGGCCGCGCGCTCGGCAAAGGTATTCGAGACCACCTGCCATGGGATCATCGCGACTGCGACTGAGATTGCCGCCGGCATGCTGCAACTTCCGGATCGACCCGCCTGCTAGGATCCGAGCTGTCCTTTCAGGTAACTCAACACGTCTGCCAGCGAGGTCTGCGACGGGTCGATCCACCGGATCGATTCGTCGCCGGGCCGGAACCAGTTGTACTGCTGCCGAACAAAGCGCCGCGTGTCGCGCTTGATCAGCGCGATCGCCTCGTCGAGGGTAACCTCGCCACGAAGGTGCTGCCCGATCTGCCGATAGCCCAGCCCCGTCATTGCCGGAAGGTCCCACGCAAAGCCGGCGGCCGCCAGGCGGCGCACCTCGTCCACCAGGCCGGCGTCGATCATCCTGTCCACCCGCTGATCGATGCGCTCGTACAGCACGGGCCTGGGCCGCGTGACGCCCAGTTGCACAATCGTGTAGGGCGCACCCGACTTGCGCTGGAGCCCGGAAATCGGCCGGCCCGTCACCAGGCAGACTTCGAGCGCCCGAATCACCCGGCGGACGTTGCGATGGTCGATGGCCGCGGCCGCCACCGGATCGATACCGGCCAGCCTGCCGTGCAGCGCCTCCGCGCCGTGCTCTGCCGCATACGCCTCCAGCTCACGGCGGAGGAGCTCCTGCGGCGCCACCTCGGGGATCTGCCACCCCTCCAGCACTGCGGCCACGTACTGCCCGGTTCCGCCGACGAGCAGCGGCCGCCGGCCCCGCCGCGCGATGTCCTCGATCGCGTGATAGGCCGCGGCCTGGTACTCCGCCAGCGTCAGCACCTGGTCGGGCTCGACGATGTCCAGCAGGTGGTGGGGAATCCGGTCGCGCTCTGCCCGCGTCGCCTTGGCCGTGCCGATGTCCATCCCACGGTAGATCTGCCGCGAATCGGCCGACACGATCTCGCCGCCCAGCGCGGCGGCCAGCTCGACGCTGAGCGCCGTTTTGCCGCTCGCGGTCGGCCCGACGATGGTGATCAGGGTGATACTGGCGTCACGCATCGCTTCACCACGTGCCTCAGCCGCCCACCGCATCGCGAAAATGCGCCAGGCGGACCACCGAGTTGTCCTTGCCGAGCTCCAATGCCACCACGTCGATGCGCCACGGCCCCTTCCACGGCATCTCGTACAGGTAGGCCTGGGCCATGTGCGCCAACTGCAGCTGCTTGCGCGGGGTCACCGAATCTTCCGGACGTCCAAGGTAGGGCACATCGCCGTCCGGTCCTGCCCGGCGCGTGCGGATCTCCACGAAGACCAGCCAATCGTCGTCGCGGGCGATCGCATCGATCTCGCCGCGCCGCGTCCGCCAGTTGCGCGCGACGATCTGCCAGCCGAGGCGCCGGAGATGCCCGACGGCCAGCTCCTCGCCCAGTTTCCCCAGCGGCTTGCGTCCCCCGTCGCTCATGCCCGCACCACCTTCTCCCCGTCGCCCATCTCTCCCCCCGAGCCCACGTGGGCGAACAGGCCGGGCTGCGGCGCAACGCCCGCGAACGTCAGCCGGTGCAGCGCACACGGCCCGAGGAGCCGCAACGCCGCCCGATGTGCGGCGCTCCCGTAGCCCTTGTGGCGAGCGAAGCCGTAGCCGGGATAATGGACATCCTGGGCCGCCATCCAGCCGTCCCGAGCGACCTTGGCCACGATCGAGGCTGCCGCGATGGAGAGCGATATCGCGTCGCCATGCACGATCGGGCGCTGCCCGCACGGCAGGCCGGGCAGCCTGAGATAGTCGACCAGTACGAAGTCGGGCGCGCGGTCCAGTGCGGCCAGGGCCGCGGACATGGCGATGCGGGTTGCCGGTGCGATGCCGATCCGGTCGATCTCCTCAGCCTCGCACCGGCCCACGCCGGCGGCGACGGCAACAGCGAGGATCTCGTCCACGATTGCGAGACGCTGGCGGGGCGTGAGCAATTTCGAATCGTCGACCCGGCCCAACAGCGGAGCCAGCCGTGCAGCGTCACACGGCAGGACAACCGCAGCCGCGACGACGGGACCCGCGAGCGCGCCGCGACCCACCTCGTCGACCCCCGCGATCGCCGTGTAGCCTTCCGACCACAGCGCCTCTTCAAACGACAGCCCGGCGTGTTCGCGTTGCACCGCGTGTGCGTCTCCCCTTTAAGCGAAAGAGGCGCAGGGTCATTTTCACCCCACGCCTCCAGCATCAATGCACGATTACGATCAGGCCGCGCGTTCCTTCAGGCGGGCCGCCTTGCCGGTGCGACCGCGCAGGAAGTACAGGCGGGATCGGCGAACCTTCGCATGGCGCAACACCTCGACCTTGTCGACGCGGGGCGACATGAACAGGAAGGTGCGTTCCACGCCCACGCCGTGCGATGCGATACGACGAACGGTGAAGTTCCTCTCCGCGCCGCCGCCGCGAACCCGAATGACCAGCCCCTGGAAGAGCTGAACGCGTTCCTTCTCGCCTTCGACGATGAGGGTGTGCACTTTGACGGTGTCGCCGGCCCTGAGCTCCGGCATTTCTGGCCGAGCGACCTGAGCAGCAAGTGAATCAATCAAGTTAGCCATGAGTTACTACCCTTCATTTGATTTCAGCAATGGGCAACCCGCTCGGCTGACTGAGAGCCCGAAACCGCGGCGCCATACTAGTCACGAAAAGTGATTTTAGCACAACTGGCGCACTGCACCAAATCTAATCCCGATTCTCATCGGACGCGCGCAACCTGGCCAGAAAGGCGCGATCCAGGTCCGACAGGGGCGCCGAATTGAGCAGGTCTGGCCGGCGCAGCCACGTGCGCAGCAGTGCCTGCTCGCGGCGCCAGCGCGCCACCCTGGCATGATCGCCGGAGGTGAGGATCTCAGGTATGTTCTCGCCGCGGAACGTGGCCGGCCGCGTGTACTGCGGATACTCCAGCACACCCGTGGCGAAGGAGTCCTCGTACGCACCCATGTCGCAGCCCAGCGCGCCCGGCTGCAGTCGCGTCACCGCATCCACAACCATGGCTGCGGCCAGCTCGCCGCCCGAAATGACGAAGTCGCCGATGGAGATCTCTTCCGTCACCAATCCCTCGCGCACCCGTTCGTCGACCCCTTCGTAGCGTCCGCAGATGAGCGCGATGCGCGGCAGGCCGGCTAACTCCTCCGCCACCTGTTGGGTGAAGGTGCGGCCCTGGGGCGACAGCAGGATGATCGGGACCTCCGCCGGCAGGTCCACCGGGCCGGCCACCGGCGGTGGCTCGGGCGAGTCGGGACGGGGCTCGAACTGCCAGCCCGCATCATGGGTGAGCACCGTTTCCACCGCGCGAAAGATGGGCTCAGGCTTCATCACCATGCCGCCGCCGCCGCCGTACGGCGTATCATCGGTCACCCGGTGTCGGCCCTCCGCATAATCGCGGATGTTGTGCAGCGCCACGCTGAGGATGCCCGCATCCTGTGCGCGCTTGAGAATGCTGTCCGCCAGAAAGCCGGAGAACATCCCGGGAAACAGCGTGAAGACATCGAAATGGACCATGCGTCAGGACTCTGTCAGGTTGGCCGGGCCGCGCCCGGGCAGGCAAGCTAAGACCCGGCCGCCGGCGGTCTCAGCCAGCGGTCGCGAATCGCCTCAAGGATACCATCGGTCTCCAGCAGGCGCAAAGCCCTGTCGACCTCCTGCAGCAGGTCCGGCGCGTCGGCAGGTACGACGACCACGTAGGGGTCCGAGACGAGCGGCGCACCCACGGCAACCACGCTCGCCCCCGACGGGTGCAGGGCGAGGCTGATCGCGTCGACGATCGCCGCGTCCGCCGCCCCGCCGGCCAGTGCATCGAGTGCGGCCGTGACCGTCTCGTAAGGGACGATGTCGAACGCGCGGGCGGACGCCTCGAGCAACCGCCGCGCCTCGGCATCGCCCTGGCTCCCCCACTCCACCGCGACGCGCAGTCCGGCCAGGCCTGCCGGGCCCTCCACGGCGCTGCCCCGCCGCACCGCCAGCACGACGCCCGCCTGCACGTACGGTTCGGAGAAGCGTACCTCCTCCGTGCGCTCGGGCTGGATGGGCAGGGCCGAGATCGCTGCATCGACCTGGTGCGCCGCGACGGCATCCAGCAGCTCGTCGAATCCGAGGCTGATGATCTCGGTGCGGATCGTCCAGGCATCGCCGATCGCCCGCGCCAGGTCGGCGTCCAGCCCGACCACCTGTCCGCTCGCAACATCGAGATTCTGGAACGGCGGGAAGCTCGGGTCCATCGCCACCCGCCAGACGCCCCGCGCGCGCAGCTCGTCGAACGCGCCCTGCCGGCCCAGCAGGAGCACGCCGGCCAGGAGCGCAGCCAGGACGAGCAGGAGTCCTGAACCGGCCGCCGCCCTCGCCCTGCGGGGCCACGAGCGCCAGGTCGCCAGGCCGCGCGACAGCAGCCTCACGGGACCCCACTCCAGGGCTCACCCCGCGCGTAGCGCTGCAGCGCCTCGTAGATGGGCTTGGGGCGGAACTCCCCGTCGACGAAGGTGTAGTAGTCCTGGTACGTGCGCGCGGGGCGGGGATAGCGAAACGCCCACAGGCAGACCGCATCGACCCAGGGCCACTCCTCCAGCGCCATCTGGTACGCGGCCACGGTGTAGCTCACCCGCTGCGCGGGGCGGACTGCCTTCGTCCAGCGCGGGTGGTCGTTCCATCCGCCCTCGGTGATCATCACCTGCTTGCCCGCGTCGCCGTTGCGCACCATGATCTCCCGCAGCAGTTCCGTGCGGCGCCAGTTCACCGCATCCGCCGCGGGCTCGCTCTCGGGCGGAAACGTCCAGCCGTACGCGTGCGCGGCGAGCACGTCAAAGTAGTCCCTTGCTCCCGCGTCGTACATGCCCTGCAGATAGGCCAGATCGTTCATCGCCCACTCGCTGCCCGGGGGCGCCAGGGTCGGCGCCAACGCACCTCCCAGAATTTGCACCTGGGGCGACACGGCCTTGACCGCACGGTACGTCTCCGCTAAGAGGTGGGTGTACTCTGCCGGATCGGGCGGGCGATAACCCCACTCCTGGCTCAGGTTCGGCTCGTTCCACACGATCAGGTAGCCCACCCGGCCCCGAAAGTGCTGCGCGAACGCCGCGGCGAACGCCGCGAAGTGCTGCACCCCCGCCTCGTCCAGGTACAGGTGGGTGGCATCCTTCGGCCGCGCCCACTCGGGCACGTACCCGAGCCGTGCGATGACCGTCAACCCCTGGTTCCGCGCGTGATCGACGACCAGATCGGCGTGCGACCAGTCGTACACCCCGGGCGACGGCTCATGCGCGGCCCACAGGAAGTACTCGACCACCCAGCCCGCACCCATCTCCCGCACCATCTGCAGGCTCCGCTGGATCTTCCAGGGCTCCACCTCGTCCGTCAGCCGGGTGTGCATGCCCATCTTCGGGTTGACCGACACGACGTGTTGTTGCGGGCCGAATTCGACCCAGGGCCGCGCGGCGCGGCCGGCCAGCAGGAGGATCGCCACGAGTG
>CAZMIS010000080.1:0-12360 GCA_964566325.1 uncultured Anaerolineales bacterium | reverse complement strand
AGAAGCGCTGCAGCGTAGGCCCGTGTGGGTAGCGAGAAGGACGCAACGATACGCCTCTTAGGATCTGCTGTCGAGTATAAGACGGCGCCCATTTGTATTAGAAACCGCGACCATTGTGACAGTGGCGCCCAGTCAGGAGCATTCGTTTCTGTGCGGTAGTACAGCCTCTCACACACTCGCGAAATCAGGCTCTCCGCGACAGAACTGTCTCTTAACGCTGACCGATGTGCTATCTGTGAGGCAGACTTAGGGCTTGGTCGCATGGCTACACCGATCTTGTCATGGGAAGCGTCATCATTGAAAACGCTCGGGTCTGGGTCGAGTTTCTTTTGCCTTGCCTGTCGTAACGACACAGTGGATGCGATAAGCTGCGATGAGACTGCAAAAAGGCCACAATCCCAGATAATGGGGATTGCGGCCTCATTTGTTCGTCAGAAACGAGGGTTCTGTAATGACGGCGGCGATGCCCAAGTCCTGGGATCCTAAATTGAGAAACAAACCTCTCAGGGTGGATCTACGGGCGCAGAGCCGCCTGATGTGGCGAGCCCCCTTTGCGCTCAACCATGCAATATCATACACTGGATTGGGTGATTTGGGCAACCCGTCGTCGCTACAGGCTGCATCACCGCCAGTGATGCAGCCCCTCCCCCCTTACGCGCACCCGATCGACACCTCCCCGCGCGTGCCGCCGGCGGGGAGGGCCTGCACCGTCAGCGCGCCGCCGGCGATGGCCATGAGCGTGGTGTGTAGCGCGAGCCCGTGGCCCGGCGCGGCGGCGATCCCCGCGGCATCCCCGTTGTCCTGCACGGCGACGACCAGCTGCCCACCTTCGCATGTCGCGCGGACGCACAGGCGCCGCGGCGCGTCGCCCGCGGGCTGCGCATGCCGCGCGGCGTTGCGCACCAGCTCACGCGCGGCCCAGTACAGCGTCTCGGCCTTCAGGGAGGGCAGCGCGGCCGCGGCACGCTCCGCAGCCTCGTCGCACTCCCAGTCGACCGTCCCGAACGCGGCGCCGAACTCGCCCTCGACCGCCCGGCGCAACGCCGCGATCGGCCCGAGCCGCGCCACGTCGGGCGTGGTCGCGGCCGGGAGGTCGCGCAGCAGCGCGGAGACCTGCCCGTGCGCCTCGGACAGCCGCGCGACCGCGGTCTCCGATGCGGCGCCGGGCGGCAGCGACAGCATGGCGGTGTGGATGAGCGGCAACACCTCGTCGTGCAGCACGCGCCGCGTGCGCTGGTCCAGCAGCTGTGTGGCCGTCATCTGTTCCCGCTGCAGCTCGATCAGTCGCTGCGAGAGCGCTATGCCCGCAGCCGTGTCGATCAGCCGCTCCCCCGCAGCGCGCCCGATGTCCAGCTCTTCCTCGCTGTACAGGCTGTCGTCCTCCCGCGGCCCCAGCAGCAGCACGCCGACCAGCCCGCGCTCGCTCCACAACGGGACGCCCCACGTCGCGCCGCCGTGCGCCATCGGATCGACCGGCCAAGCCAGCCGGTGGGGCGACGCACCCGCAGGCGGCGTCCAGGCCGCAGACGGCAGCGCGCGGCCCGCGGGATGGGTGACCGGCTCGACGAACGCGGCCAGCGGACCGGCCGGCACCAGGTAGGCCAGGGGAGCGGCCAGCACATCGCGGCACAATGCGGCGAATGCGTGGGTCGCGTCGTGCGCCGGCCCGCGCGTCAGCGGGTCCGCGTGGCTGGCCGGCGCACTGCCCGCCGCACCGCCCGGCGTGTCGTCCGCCGGCGCACCGGCCCCTTCCCCCGCCGGGCTCGCGGTCAGTTGCTTGTACCACCCCTGGCTGCTCACCATCGGCCGCAGCTGGCGCATGGCCTGCTGCCACTCCACCGAGGCGCGCCAGCCCAGGAGGACGAAGAACACGGTCATCAGCCCCGCGGTCAGCAGGACCGCGTAAACCGGCTCCAGCCCCCACACCAGCGCGCCGCCCAGCAGCACGCCGTAGCCCGCGGCCAGCGCGATCGCGCGCTGCCACTGCCGCGCCAGCTCGCGGCGGGGCAGGGCCTTGCCCATGAAGAGCTCGTACCTGGTCATGGCCCGCCCCAGCAGCAGGACCACCAGGGCGATCAGCAGCGCAATCGCCAGGTCGAATCCCGCGATCACGGCCACGTCGTCGGTGCGCAGCACGTAGTACCCGCCCTCGCGGGTGTTGGTGATCGTCCACACCACCGCGGTCGCGACGAGGACGCCGATCGCCAGCAGGACCACCGTCGCGGCGAACAGGAGCCTGCGGGAGCGGCGGAGCGGGATGCGCATCGCGCCGGGCGCTGCGCCCGGATCCGGCCCGCGCAGCGTGTCGACCGAGAGCGCCACGCACAGCAGGACGTAGAGCGGGTACGCGATCGCGACGAGCGGGATCCCCGCGATGGGGAGCTTGATCGCCTGCCGCAGGGGCCAGATGAAGCCCGTCAGCCGGCTGACGACCGGGATGTGCGGGATGCCCAGGAGGACGAGCCCGCCGAACCCGAGCACCAGGATGAACGAGGTCAGCAGGAGCCAGGGCCGGTGTCGCCGCCAGGTCGCGTCCCCCTCGGCCATGGTGTGCCGCGCGTGGTTCAGCAGCACCACGTACCAGACGAAGGGCAGGACCAGCACGGGGATCATGGCGACGGAGAGCCAGAGGGTGTTGCTCCGCGTGAGCTCCCACGATTTGCTCAGCAGCAGCGCGGAGTGGCTGATGAAGAAGAGGCTGCCGAGCAGGAAGCCCGCGGTGGAGAGCACCGCGCCCGGGTCGCGGCGGTCCGCGTGTAGCCACAGGCTCAGCCCCAGCCACAGCAGCAGCACCGTGTTGAACAGCGAGACCGCGACGAGGGCCCAGTCGCGCAAGGCGCCGGCCGTTACGGGGTCCATGGCTCCCACTCGTCACGCTCGTCCAGCACGTAGGCCACGCCATCCTCGTCCCAGCGCATCAGCCGCCCCCGCAGCGCGATGATCGACGCGCGCGTGCGCGCGATCTTCTCGTCCGTCGCGGTGCGGTTCAAGTCCCACGCCGCATAGATCTGGCCGGCCACCCGGCTGATCGTGCGTTTGTCTCGGAAGCCCAGCCTGGCCGCGATCTGCTCGTTGGTCAGCCCATCGCCGAGCAGCCGCGCGACGGCCTGTTCGTTCGGCTCGAGCAGGGCCATGGGGTCGTGGCGGTCGCGGCGGCGCACCTCCTGCACCCGGCTGGCGATGTGCGGGTCGATGAAGCTGCGGCCCGCGATCGCATCGCGCAGCAGGGGCAGCAGCATGGCCGGCAGCAGATAGTTCGATTTTGGCACGTACGCGAAATGGGTCAGGATGCCTGCCCGGAGGAAGTCGCGGTAATACGCGTCGTCGTCCTGGATGGAGTAGAACACGATGGGCATGCGCGGGAACTCGCGGCGGATCGCGACCGCGGCCTCGATGCCATTGAGCCGGCCGGCCAACTGGACGTCCATGAGGATCGCGTGCGGCGCGTCCTGAAGGCACGCCTCGAGCGCATCTTCGCCGCGATCGAACGCGCCGGCCACGTGCACCTCGGGCAGCGCGTTGAACCCCTCCACGAGCGCGGGCCGCAGGCGCACGTTGTCTTCCACGACGAATAAGACGATCCGACTTCCGTTCATGTACGCTCCAGCGCGTCATTATGCGGGTGCTCGCGGAACGCGTCAAGCACCCGGGTGCGCGCGGACGGGCACGCAGACGCCCGGCCTGCCGGTCGCGGGATGTTGCCGGTACAGCCGAAGAGCGCGATGCTGGCTGAAAATGGCATGGAGGTGTCTTGTGTCGATGCGCCATCCGCTTCGCATCGTTCTGGCGGGCCTGCTGCTGGGCCTGGTCTTCGATCGCCTGGTGGTCACCCAACCGTTGGGCGTCTCGTTCCCCCTGTTCGTCGCCCTGGTGGTGCTGGCGTTGGTCATGGCGATGAAGTGGGAAGCCGCGCGGCCGCTGCGCGCGAACCTGTGGGTGTTCGCGCCGCTGCTCTTCTTCGCGGCCATGGTGGCCGTCCGGGCGAACGAGTTCGTGACGTTCCTCAACGTCTCGGCCGTGCTGCTGCTCCTGGGCCTGGTTGCGGTCTTCCTCGCGCGCGATCCGCTGGTCGCGGTCAGCCTGCCCGGCTACGCGCTGTCCCCCTTCCTGGCCAGCATCCTGTCGGCCGTGCGCGGGGCGCAGACGGCCCGGCTCGCCGCGGTCGGGGCTGCCGGCTCGTGGCAGGGCTCACGCCGGCGCACGTGGGGTCCCGTCCTGCGAGGACTCCTCCTGGCACTCCCGGTCGTGGTCGTCTTCGCGTTATTGCTCACCTCCGCGGACCTGATGTTCGCGGAGGTGTTCAGGCGCCTCCTGCCGGAGGACTTCGTCGCGTTTCTCAATCGCGTCATCAGCCACGGGGGCATCGTCCTCTTCGCCGGCTTCATGCTCATGGGCGGCCTGGCATACACCGTGTGGCGTGATGACGGCTCGCCTGCGGGCAGCCTGACCCGCACCCTGCCCTCCGTCGCGCCGCTGCTGGGGCTCACGGAGTCAGCCGTGGTGCTCAACGCGGTCAACCTGCTCTTTGCCGCGTTCGTCGTCATCCAGGTGCCCTACCTGTTCGGCGGGCAGCTGAACATCGACCTGGGGCGGATCACCTACGCCGAGTATGCGCGGCAGGGCTTCGGCGAGCTGGTCCTGGTCTCCATCCTGGTGCTCGGGATGCTCCTGCTCCTGGGCGTCCTGACGCGGCGGGAGGCCGGCCGCCAGACCCGCCTCTTCAACCTGTCGAGCACGGTCACCGTCGGCCTGACCGTGGTTATCCTCGTGTCCGCCTTCAAACGGCTGCTGCTCTACGAGATGGCGTATGGCTTCACCGAGATGCGCATCTACCCGCACGTGTTCATGGTCTGGCTCGCGCTCCTGCTCGGCTGGTTCCTTGTGACGTTGTGGGTGCGGCCGGGCCGCTTTGGCATCGGCGTGCTCGTCGCGTGCATCGGCTTCGTGGCCACGCTCAACCTGATGAACGTCGATGATTTCATCGTCCGGCGCAACGTGCAGCGATACGAGCAGCTGGGGCCGGCCGCCTTCATCGACCGGGAGAGTGGGGAGTACCAGCCCGGGATCGATGCAGCCTACCTGACCACGCTGTCGGCCGACGCGCTGCCCGCGCTGGTGCAGAGCGTGGACCGGCTGACCGGCGCGCCACGCGAGGAGCTGGAGGCTCATCTGCGGGCCACCCTGCCCGAGTTGCGCGATGACGTCGCGCGGCGCGGCTGGCCCGGCTTCCACCTGGCCCGGTGGCGGGCAGCCAACGCGCTGGCGGGTTCCGGGGACCGGGCGTCGAACTGACCGGGCCGGCGATCTTGTGAAAAAATGCTTATGTTTGTATATGATATCCATCATATTTCGACGCCGATTTCCAGCTTATCGTTAGCAGGATAATCTCATGCAGGCTGACGGTGGCCTGCCGACCGACCTCAGGTGATGAATGCCTGGTCCGCCATTGCGCGCGGATCAGGCTTTTTCTTTTGCTGGAGATGACGTACGTCATAGCCAGATCGCGAACATCGTGTAAAAATGCACGATGTGGCTGGCGCTGCCCTACCCCGCCGGCCGCCAAATCCAAGCGACGAGTCGTCAACGTGAAAACGTGCTGGGAGATCCGACGGGAACTGCAGACCGGCGCCTACGGTAATGGGCGGCCAGCGGGCTGGCTCATCTCCTGCGCCGAGTGCTCCGTTCCGCTTGACGGCCGCGCGTGTTGGGAGCAGTGCGCCGGCAGCCCCTGCTGCTGCGCGCCGCTCCACATCACCTGTGACTTCTGCGAGATCTACATCGAGCACCGGCGCGAGATTGCCGGCCGGACACAACGCGACGCCATCAGCGCGGTCGCACCCATCTCTGAAGCGCTGCACTCACCTCAAGGAGGGATGCTCAACATGGAGAAAGTTCAGTTCAACGTGCCCGATCTGTGGGCCGACCATCACACGCTGAAGGTGCGCGACGCCCTGTCACGGCTACCCGGCGTGCAGGACATCGCTGCCAGCCCTGCCTTCCGCTTAGTTGCCGTATCGTACGACCCGGCGCTCACCACGCCGGGCGCGGTCATGGCGACGCTGGAAGAGGCCGGATATCCGGTTGCCACTGAGGGCTCAGGCGTGATGACCCAACCTGTGCCGATGCAGGATGGCCGCCGCGACCCTGCATGGAATCGCCTCGGTATGCGCCAGTTCAAGACCGATGAGCGCGATCTGAAGACGAAACGATAAGGAGCAACATCAATGGCAAAGGTAAACGTCGTTCCGAGCATTGACCCGGCAGCCTGCGAGATCCTGGATTGGGCCAACCTGGCGGGCATTCCGACCTCTTTCAGTCGCGCGGCGGATTTCAAGCCCTGCACCATCGGCAACGGCCAGTCCGGCATCTGCTGCAAGAACTGCTACATGGGGCCGTGCCGCCTGACGAAGGATGGGCAGGTCGGCATCTGTGGCGCGACCGTGGACACGATCGCAGCCCGCAACCTGGCCCGCGCAATTGCAGCCGGGTCGGCCGCACACTCCGACCATGGCCGCGACCTGGCGTTCACGCTCCAGGCGGTTGCGCTGGGCGAGGCACAGGGGTATGAGATCCGCGACGAGGCGAAGCTGTACGCGGTCGCAGCCAAGCACGGCATTCCCACCAAGGGTCGCCAACTGCTCGAGGTTGCGCTGGACGTGGCCAACAAGGCCATCAGCGAGTTCGGCCAGCAGCGCGGTCAGCTGAGCTACCTCTCGGTCGCGCCGGCCAAGCGCCAGGCGATCTGGAAGGAGAACGGTGTGGCCCCGCGCGGCATCGACCGCGAGGTTGTGGAGATCCTCCATCGCACCCACATGGGCGATGACCAGGACGCCAGCCACATCATGCAGGCATCGATGCGGACTGCGCTGTCGGATGGTTGGGGCGGCTCCATGTGGGCCACCGATATCTCCGACATCCTCTTCGGCACGCCCAGCCCGAAGGTGGGCGAGGTCAACCTCGGCTGCCTGGAGGAGAAGCAGGTCAACATCATCGTGCACGGCCATGAGCCGACCCTCTCCGAGATGATCGTCACGGCAGTGCAGGATCCCGACCTGATCGAGTATGCGAAGAGCAAGGGCGCGGACGGCATCAATCTGGCCGGCATCTGCTGCACCTCGAACGAGGTGATGATGCGCCAGGGCATTCCCTCGGCGGGCAACTTCCTCAACCAGGAGCTGGCGATCCTGACCGGCGCGATCGAGGCGATGGTGGTGGACGTGCAGTGCATCATGCAGTCGCTGACCGGCGTGGCGGAACACTTCCACACCGAGGTCATCACGACCAGCCCGAAGGTCAAGATGACGGGCGCGACGCACATCGAGTTCGATGAGCACCACGCGTTGGACATTGCCAAGGGTATCGTGAAGCGGGCGTGCGACAACTACGCCAACCGCGGCGAGACGCGCATTCCCAAGTCGAGCGCACAGGCTGTGGTGCCGGGCTTCAGCCACGAATATCTGAATTATATGCTGGGCGGCATGTACCGGCAGTCATTCCGGCCGCTGAACGAGGCCATTGCCACGGGCCGCCTGCGCGGCGTCGCGGCCGACGTCGGCTGCAACAACCCCGGCATCACGCAGGACAAGGCGCACATGGACGTCATCACCGAGCTGCTGAAGAACGACGTTCTCGTCGTCAGCACCGGCTGCGGCGCCCTTGCCGCGGGCAAGTACGGCTATCTGCGCGGCGAGGCGGGCCTCGAAAAGGTCGGTCCCGGGCTGCGCGAGATCTGCGAGACGCTCGGGATCCCGCCCGTGCTGCACCTGGGCTCCTGCGTGGATAACAGCCGCATCCTGACCATCCTCTCTCAGATGGCGACCGAGGGCGGCCTGGGCGATGACATCAGCGACATCCCCGCAGTCGGCCTGGCGCCGGAGTGGATGAGCGAGAAGGCGCTCGCCATCGCGGCGTACTGCGTCGGCTCTGGCGCCTATGTCATCATGGGCGTGCGCAACCCGGTGGACTTCTCCGACGGTGTCACCGACATCCTGTCGAAGGAGTGGGAAGAGCGTTTCGGCGGCAAGCTGGAGTTCGTGGCCGAGGCCGACGAGACTGTGCGCCGAACGCTCGAGCACATCGACAAGAAGCGCGCAGCGCTGAAGCTGCCGGCCTACGATCCGACTCGCTTCGGTGCTTCCGGCGACGACGCCATGAAGGCGTTCGAAGCACTGCCGGTCGAGCAGCAGATGGCAGAACTCTACGGATAGAAGATTGCAGATAGCAGATTGAAGATTGGACGTATCAAGGCCCAATCTTCAATCTTTGATCTTCAATCTGCAATGGTTCGAGGGAGGATCCTACATGTCACGTTACATCGCCACGCGCGCCATCCGGGGCGCGAACCTGATCACCCAAGAGGCTGAGGCGTTGCTCAATAAGGCCCTCCAGGAGCGAGGGCCTGAGACACCCGTAGCCTTTCCCAATACGGCCTACTACTTGCCCACGATCCTGGGCATGACCGGCCGCGAGATCACCAGGCTGGGCGAACTCGCCCCTGTGCTCGAGCACGCTAAGGATCTCCTGCACCCGGTCCCGACCGCGCAGTGCTGGACCCCCTACCTGGGCGAGACGCTGGACTCCGGCATGGCGACGTTGCTGTCCGCGGAGATCATCGAGGCGGTGCGCTTCGTCTACGGCGAGGAACCGGCCACCATGCCGGGCTTCCACATGGCCGGCGGCTCGTTCACCAGCCCCGACGGCTCGGCCGGCAACGGGAACGGGCGCCTGAACGGCCCGATCGACGACGTGCAGCTGCGTGCCTGGGGCATCCAGCTGGTCGACGGCCGCATGCCCGGCTTCGCAGCCATCGTCGGCTGCGCGAAGAGCAATGAGGTCGCGGTCAAGATCGTGCGCGAGCTCCAGAAGCGCAACATTCTGATCTTCCTGTGCGGCAACGTCAACGGCCGCTCGGTGATCCACCAGCTGCAGGAAGAGGGCGTTGAGATGGGCTACGACACGTACATCGTGCCGTTCGGCCTCGACACCCTGTCCGCGATCTATCCCATCGGCTTCGCCACCCGCTCCGCGCTGACCTTCGGCGGCATGAAGGGCGGCCAGGCCAAGGACATCCTGCTCTACAACCGGCAGCGCGTGTTCGCGTTCGTGCTGGCGCTGGGCGAGGTGGATGACCTGAAGTACGCCGCGGCGGCGGGCGCCATCAACTACGGCTTCCCGGTCATTGCGGACACCCGCATCCCGCAGATCCTGCCGACCGGCGTGACCACGTACGAGCACGTCATCTCCATGCCCTTCAACGAGATCGAGGGTAAGGACGACCTGGAGCGCGCGGAGAAGCTGGTGCAGAAGTGCGTCGAGACGCGCGGGGTCAAGATCAAGATGACCGAGGTCCCGATCCCGGTGCCCTACGGCTCCGCGTTCGAGGGCGAGGTCGTGCGCAAGAAGGACATGCGCGTGGAGTTCGGCGGCAAGTACAGCCGCGCGTTCGAATACCTGCGCATGATCGACATGGACCAGGTGGAGGACGGCAAGATCGAGGTGATCGGGCCGAGCTTCGAGGACCTGCCCGAGGGCGCGTCCATCGACATGGGCATCCTCGTCGAGGTGGCCGGCCGCAAGATGCAGCCCGACTTCGAGCCGGTGCTCGAGCGCCAGATCCACTACTTCGTGAACGGCGCAAGCGGCATCCAGCACATCGGCCAGCGCGACATCACCTGGATCCGCATCGGCACTGCTGCGGCAGAGAAGGGCTTTTCGCTGAAGCATTTCGGCGACATCCTCTATGCCCGCTTCATGGCCGACTTCGGCGCCATCGTCGACAAGGTCCAGGTCAAGATCATCACGGACCCGGCCCTGCACGCGGAATGGCTCCAGAAGGCCCGCCACGCGTACGACTACCGCAACAACCGCCTGGCCGACATGACCGACGAGGCGGTGGACGAGTTCTACACCTGCACGCTGTGCCAGTCGTTTGCGCCCACCCACCTGTGCCTGGTCAGTCCGCAGCGGCTGGGCCTGTGCGGCGCGTACAACTACCTGGACTGCGCGGCGTCGTACCAGATCAACCCCACCGGCCCGAACCAGCCGATCCGCAAGGGCATGGCCATCGATAAGGTGCAGGGCATCTACAGCGGCCTGAACGAGATCGCGGTGCAGAAGTCCAACGGCACCGTGCAGGAAGTGGCCATGTACTCGATCATGAACAGCCCGATGACGGCGTGCGGCTGCTTCGAGTGCATCGTGATGCTGATCCCCGAGGCCAACGGTGTGATGGTGGTCTCACGCGAGGACACCAGCATGACACCGGCCGGCATGACCTTCTCGACCCTGGCCGGCATGGCCGGCGGCGGGCTGCAGACGCCCGGCGTGATGGGCGTGGGCAAGTACTACCTGACCAGCCCGAAGTTCATCTCGGCCGACGGCGGGTTCAAGCGCATCGTGTGGATGTCGAGCGTGCTCAAGCAGACGATGGCGGCGGAGCTCCAGGCCGTTGTCGAGCGTGAGGGCGACCCTGACCTGATCGCCAAGATCGCGGATGAGACCATCTGCACCGATGTGGACGGCCTCCTCGCACACCTGGAATCGACGGGCCATCCGGCACTGATGATGGACCCGATGTTCTAGGACTCAATGCCATTGATTTGTAGAGACGTAGCATGCTACGTCTCTACAGGTCTGTGTGGGGCAGCATGCTGCGTCTCTACAAATCCCTGACCTGAAGAGGACATGAGCGACACCCTACTTATCCGGGATGTGATGCGCATCGGCGTGCCCACCTGCAAGCCGGAGGACCCGGTCGACCTGCTGGCGCAGCAGATGATCGACCAGGGGTGGTCCGCGGTGGTCGTGCTGGACGAAGACGGCGACGCGCGGGGCTGGATCAACGACCACATGCTCGCCGTGGCGTACGTGCGGGGCGCCACTGATCTGGCTGCGCAAGACGTCATGGACGAGCATGTCCCTGATGCACCCGCCGACATTCCCTTGGCGGCCGCCGTGCAGCTGATGGCCGACCTGGGCGTCGATCATCTCTTCTTCATGCACAACGCGGGCGGCAAGTCGTGGCCCGCGTCCGTGCTGAACCTGCGCGACGTCGTGAAGGCGTTGGCGGGGCCGGCCTACATCAAGACCCAGGGCATGCACGCAGCTCGGCCGACGCCGATGGACCTGTTCCGCCAGCGTTACGGCTTGCCGAAGAAATAGCGGCCAACTGCGCGTTCCATCTCGATCGGCTGGGGGTATAATTGCGCGAAGAAGTGCAAAGCGGCTTTTCCACGAAGGAGAATCGTCTTGCCTGAGCCAACACTGAACGCGGTCGTCGCATTGCGCACCGAGATCTCGCCCTGGTTGATTATCCTGCGCGTGGTACCCGATGGCTGGCAATTGCCGGCATTCACCCCTGGTCAGTTCGGTGTCCTTGGCCTGCCCGGCTCCGCGCCGCGGTGCGCCATCTCGGAGCCGGAAGATCCGCCCTCCGACCCCGGCAAGCTGATCCGCCGGGCCTACTCCATCGCATCGTCGTCGCTCAGGCGCGAATACCTGGAGTTCTACGTTGCGCTGGTGACGTCCGGTGCGCTGACCCCGCGGCTGTTTGCGCTCAACATCGGCGACCGCATCTGGCTCTCGCCCAAGATCACCGGCATGTTCACGATCGGGCAGGCCCCGGAGGACAGCAACGTCCTGATGATTGCCACCGGCACCGGGCTTGCGCCTTACATGAGCATGCTGACCACACACCTGGTCTGCGGCAGCCAACGGCACTTCGCGGTGCTGCACGGGGCGCGCCATTCGTGGGACCTGGGCTATCGTTCGGAGCTGCTGACCCTGCAGCACCTCTGCAAGAATCTGAGCTATCATCCGGTCATCAGCAGGCCGCAAGCTGAGCCGGCGCCCTGGCCAGGCAAGGTTGGCTACGTGCAGGACCTGTGGAAGGATGGGTCGGTCGAACGCGCCTGGGGCGTACGGCCAACTCCCGACAACACCCATGTCTTCCTTTGCGGCAGTCCCCAGATGATCGATGAGGTCGTGGCGACGCTCGGGGACGAAGGGTTCCGCGAGCACAGCAAGAGGGAGCCCGGCCAGATTCACGTCGAACGCTACTGGTAGGGACGGCCCAGCGGCCGTCTTTGCCTGATTCTCTTGGCATCTATACGCTCGAGGAGGTTATACATCATGCCCGTAACGGTCGAGACTCCCGTTGAAAAGTGGGCTGGGACAATTCGCCCCGTCACGTTGGGCGCGACCGCGGCAGAAGGCGGCACGCGCGGCAGGACCGCAGTGGTCGGCGGACAGTCGACCCTGCCCTTCCTTGGCTTCGAGGGCCAAAGCCCGAATCCGCCGCTGGTCGCCGTTGAGGTTTGGAACCGGAATCCAGGCGATGAGTGGTCCGCTGCCCTGGCGCAG
>CAZMIS010000079.1:0-12558 GCA_964566325.1 uncultured Anaerolineales bacterium | reverse complement strand
GGAGGGCCTGGAAGCGCTCGGCATCGCGTCGCCGCGATGCCGAGCGCTTCCAGGCCCTCCTCCGCCAGGTGCTGGCGGAGGAGGGCCTGGAAGCGCTCGGCATCGCGGCGACGCGCTACACGCAGGCTGCGCGCGCGGCGATCGAGCGAGGGCTGCGCCCCGCGGACAGACCCATGCCCGTCACCTTGGACGACGCGATCGGATACTTTGGCCCATGAACATCGCCGTGACCGACCTGGCCTTCACCTACCCGTCCGGCGTCCAGGCGCTGCGCGGTGTGACGCTCACCCTGCTCTCCGGCGAGGCGGTCGCCATTGTGGGTGAAAACGGCGCGGGCAAGACAACGCTCGTGAAGCAGTTCAACGGGCTGCTGCGGCCCACATCGGGCACGGTAATGGTAGGCGAGTGGGACACCCGCAGCGTCTCCGTGGCGAAGCTTGCGTCGCGCGTCGGCTACGTGTTCCAGAACCCCGACGACCAGCTTTTCGAGCGCTCGGTGATCAAGGAGGTCAGCTTCGGCCCCAGGAACCTTGGCCGCAGCGAAGAAGCGTCCGCCGCTGCTGCCGCAGCCGCGCTCGAGATGGTGGGGCTGGAAGCCGAGGTCAATGCACATCCATACGACCTGCACCTGTCGCAGCGCAAGCTGCTGGCACTGGCTGCAGTCCTCGCGATGCACACGCCGATCATCGTGCTCGACGAGCCCACGACCGGCCAGGATGCGCGCGGCCTGGCCCGCATCGGCGCCATCATTCGGACGCTGAAGGCAGAACGTCGCACGGTCATCACCATCACGCACGACATCGACTTCGCCGCCGAGCATTTCGAACGGGTCGTTGTGATGGCACGGGGCCAGGTGCTGGCCGAGGGGCCCGCGCCCGACGTCCTCTCGCGCACGGACGTCCTGGCCCAAGCCGAGGTCGAACCGCCCCAGCTGGCGCGGCTGGCCCTCGCGCTGGGCTACGGCGGAGCGCCCCTGGCGCCCGGCGATTTCATCGATATGGTCGAACGTCGTGCCAACGGAACAGCCTGATCACCTCGTGACCCGACAGCGCCTGGAGGTAGCATGTCCGCTCCCGTCCTCGTCATAGCCGATCTCATTGCCGATCTCTCGATGCACATTCCCGCGTTCCCGATCCAGGCCACCGACCTTACGGCCGTCAGTTACCTGCAGCTCGGACCAGGCGGCGCGTGCAACACTGCCATCATGGCCGCACGGTTGGGCCTGCCGGTCATGTGCCTGGGCGAGCTGGGCTACGATGCCTTTGGTGAGGCGGTGCTGGAAGGCCTGCAGGGCGAGGGCATCGACTGCAGCCACTTGATCGTGAGCACGGCCGTGCGCACGCCGGTCGCCGGCGTCATCGTGGATCGGGGCGGCGAGCCTGCCTACCTGGGCTACCGGGGCGAGCTGCGGTTGGCCGCGCTGCCCGAAGCCTGGCGCGATGAGATCAGGGCCGCGCGCGCGCTCTTCGCCGACGGCTGGGCCGAGACCGAGGGCGTCGTGACCCTGGTGCGTGAGGCATTCCGCGTCGCCGCATCTGCGGGCGTGCCGACCTTTTTCGACCCTGGCCCCGGCAACCCCTCGATCGACAACGAGTGGCACAAGGAAGTCGCTGGCCTGGCGCACGTGGTGCTTGCCAACGCGCGCGAGGCGATGCGCCTGACCGGCGCCGCAGATCCGCTCGCTGCGGGCCAGGCACTGGTGGCGGGCGGCGCGCGGCTGGCGGTGGTCAAGCGCGACGTAGCCGGCGCGCTGCTCGTCACGCGCGACACTTTCGAGATCGCGCCTGGCTACCCCGTGCCTGCCGTGGACGCCACCGGCGCGGGCGATAGCCTGGCCGCAGGCGTGATTTTTGGCTATCTCAACGGCCTGCCACTCTCCGCGCTCGGCACGCTCGCCAACGCGATCGGTGCAGCGAAGGTTCAGAAGCGCGGAACCGGCCTCAACGTGCCGACCAAGGCAGAAGTGCGGGCCGTGCTGAAGCGTTTCGGCGAGGACGCTGCGATCCTCGAGCCTGCCGGCGAACAGGCGCCAGGAGCGGCGCCAGCGGACGCCGCACAGGGTGGGCCTGCAGCGCAGAGCCGCGGCGCGCATTTTCTCGACGCCACCGCCGATTGATCGGACGCATTCATCTGGTGAGAACAGACGTTATCATGAGGACAGGAGCACAGCATGCCCACTGACACCAACCCACGGCGCATGGCCATCCTCGTCGGTGGCGGCCCCGCGCCGGGCATTAACGGCGTGATCCATTCGGCCACCATCGAGGCAATCAATAACGGCATCGAAGTGATCGGAATCTACGACGGGTTCGAGCACCTGATGAAGGGCAAGCTCGTCTCCACGCCGTTGACCATCGGCACGGTGTCGCGCATCCACCTGGACGGCGGCTCGATCCTGCGCACGTCGCGCGCGAACCCCACGAAGTCGGTCGACAGCCTGAGGACCTGTGCCCGGACGCTGGCCGAGGCCGGCGTCACGATGCTGCTGGGCATCGGTGGTGACGACACCGCCTACTCCCTCTACAAGGTGGCGCAGCACGCGTGCCAGGACATGGGCCTGGCCGTCCAGGCCGTGCACGTTCCCAAGACCATCGACAACGATCTGCCCTTGCCCGAGGGCATCCCGACCTTTGGGTTCGAGACTGCGCGCGAGGTAGGCACGCGGATCGTCATGACCTTCATGGAGGACGCCCTGACCAGCCAGACCTGGTTCGTCGTGGTGACCATGGGCCGCAAGGCGGGGCACCTTGCGCTGGGCATCGGCAAGAGCTCCGGCGCGACCCTGACCATCATCCCGGAGGAGTGGCGCGGCCGGCCGATCCGCCTGCAGGAGGTAGTCGATATCCTGGCAACTGCCATTCTGCGCCGGCTGGTCGAGGGCAAACACTACGGCGTGGCGCTGATTGCGGAAGGTGTCCTGGAATACCTGGCCCAGGAGGACTCCAGCTACCTGGAGGGCATC
The DNA here is from genome assembly GCA_964566325.1 of uncultured Anaerolineales bacterium. Taxonomy (GTDB): domain Bacteria; phylum Chloroflexota; class Anaerolineae; order CG2-30-64-16; family CG2-30-64-16; genus JALOOB01. The sequence continues at coordinate 9,596 of CAZMIS010000079.1, read as the reverse complement.
GACCAGGATCCCCACGGCCACGTGCCGCTGCACGACATTGCCTTTTCCGATATCCTCAAGCGGTGGGTCACCAAGGACCTGGCCGACCTGGGCATCAAAATGCCGGTGCGGGACAAAGAGTTGGGCTACGAGCTGCGCTGCGCAGCGCCGATCGCGTATGACATCGACTACACGCGCTCCCTGGGCGAGGCAGCCGTCGATTTCCTGCTCGGGGGCGGCAACCTCGCCACCATCACCCTGCAGGGCAACCAGATCGTTCCCATCCCGTCGGAGACGATCATGGATGCGGCGACGGGCCGGACGGGCGTGCGCATGGTGAACGTGGACTCGTTCACCTATCGCTCCGCGTACAAGTTCATGATCCGGCTCAAGCCGCAGCACGCGTCGGACGCCATGCTGCTGGCCCGCATGGCCATGCAGACCAACCTGACGATCGACCAGTTTCGGGAGCGGTATGGCTACCTGGCCGGAGTCGCGCCCCGCCCCTTCTGATCACAGAGAGCATCGGGACCCACAGCATGAGTGACAGAGACGAACAACTTGTAACGACGGAACAGGGCCAACTGGCGGTCGAGACCCGCTTCCGCGTGCGCTACTACGAGACGGATGCGATGGGGATCGTGCACCACGCGTCGTATATCAGGTGGTTTGAGGAGGGGCGCAGCGCGTTCACGCGTGTGCTCGGCTACCCGTATTCGCGGATGGAGGCCGAGGGAGTGAGCCTCGCCGTGGCCGAGGTGAACGCGCGCTATCACCTGCCTGCGCGTTACGACGACGTGGTGTGCATCCGCGCGGCCATGAGCCATCTGGGCAGCCGCGGCATGACGTTCAGCTACGAGGTGCGCCGGGTCGCCGACGGCGCGCTGCTGGTCTCCGGGACGACGAAGCACATTTCCGTGGACCGGGCGGGCAAAGTCGTCAGGCTGGGCGAGAGCCTCCTGGCCGCATTCGCGCGGCAAGGAGGCGATTGAACCAGGAAGGCGATTTCAATCGGCAGGCAGACCCAAATCTCCGTCAGATTCCCCCTCTACCTCTTCATCCGCCGCTTCGGCCACCTCAGGTGCGCGCGGATCCCACCGCTCTATCGCGTGGCGCTGGACCACGACCTCGCCGCCATCGGTCTCGATCGCGGCCGCACCCAGGTCCCACCATGCCACGTTGCCGGTGACGCTGTGCCCGGTCCACAACTCGAGCGTGATGGGCTGATCATGCTTGACCGCGTGCACCAACGCGCGGCTCAGTGCCTTGCGAGGCCAGTCCAGCCGCCATCGCAGGTCGTCGAAGGGAACGTCGAAATAAGACGCCAGCATCGCGATCGACTCGTCGTCGCCAATCGCCCGGTAGCGCTGCTCGATCGAACGGTACAGCCCTTTCGACAGCTCCGGCAGCGCGTCCTCGATCTCCACCGGCGGGACTCCACCCCGCTGCGCACGCAGCAGCCGCAATCGGTCGCCCAGGCTCATGACGGCTGCTCCTCGTCGCTCGCGGCCCGCCGGTAAGAGACCAGCGCCAGCTTGTTGAGCGTCAGTTCGCTGCCATCATCCTGCACCACCGTGATCTGATAGGGTCCGAATCCCAGGATCTTGCCGTCGACCGATCGGCCATCGAACAACTCGAAACGGACCTGCGCCTGCTGATCGCGCAACCCCGTCAGATAGTGCATCTCGTATTGGTCGACCGCCTCGGGCAGGTAAGCCCTGTGCCGGTCGACGATCGCTGCCGAACGCATCTGCGTCTGGAACCTGGCGAGCAGGCTGCTGGCCTCCAGGCGATTCATCTCGGCCAGCGGTTTGCCCATCTCCGCTTCCACCGTGTCTCGATTCAACCCGAGCCGGAAGATGAGATCGTTCAGATGTGTCAGTTGGCTGGGACGTGCCGGCGCGGGGGGCTTGGGTTCCACGGCAGTCCTGGGACCGCGCGCCATGCGGACGCGGCTGCCCTGCTCGGGCATCGCATGCGCGTCTCCGGACGCCTCCCGCTCCGGTGCGCGGGCCGGCGGGCGGGCCGGCGGGCCGGCGGGCGGGCGGGCCGGCCCGCGCACCGTCTGCTCCGGCCGGTCGAAGGGATGTTCGAGCGGCGGCGAACCCGGCCGCGGCTCGCCGCGCAGTCGGATTTCTGTTTCCTCGACGTAGAGGGCGCGCGCCAGCCTGCTCAAATGCCGCGGGTCAACCGATCGCTGGCCCGCCTCATATTCCATGATCAGGCCGATCGGAAGTCCTGCGCGCGTCGCAAGGGTGGCGACGCTCATGCGCTTCTGCTCTCGCAAAGCCCACAGATTCTCAGCCATAGGGGTCTCCTTGCTGGAGCTCGCTGTGTAAAGAGCGCGAGCTCAATGCTCCCCTATACCCTACGAGCGATGGGAGAAAAGGACAGTAGCGCGTTATACCGTTTCCGGCTCGGGCGTCTCGGGGGAAGGCAGAGGGGGCAGGCGGTTCAGATCCTCGAGCCCGAAGTATTGCAGGAACTGCAGCGTCGTGCCGTAGAGGAAGGGCCGGCCGGGCTGCTCCAGACGGCCCACCGGTTCCACCAACTCGCGCGCGATGAGGGTTCTGAGAACCCCATCGCAGTTAACGCCCCTGATCTCCTCGATCTGGCCGCGCGTCAAGGGCTGGCGGTACGCGATCACCGCCAGCGCCTCAAGCGCTGCAGAGGATAGCTTCGTGCTCAGATCGAGGCCCAGGAAGCGCTCGACGGCCGCGGCCGCGTCAGGCGCGGTCGTGAGGTGCACCCGGTCGCCCTTGCGGATCATTCGCAGGCCACGATCCTCTGCACCATACTTCTCCGCCAGCTCGGCCAGGGCTGCGGTGACGGCCGCTTCGTCCGCCTGGGCCGCCTGCGCAAGCCGTGCGATGGGAGCCGGTGAGGGAGAGACAAAGAGCAGCGCCTCCAGCAAGGCGGGCAGCGCAAGCGAGGCGCCGGGCGTCTCATCACGCGGCGCGGTGATCTCTGCGTCGACAGTCATGCAGGCCCTTCGGTGTATGGAGTGTGCTCGATGTGCACGTCGATCTTGCCAAGCTGCAGGCCCATGCGCTCGGTGATGACCTCTTTGGCCACCGCGACAATCTCGTCCGTCTTCATCGGCACGTCGATCTCGGGCCGGGTCTGCACGTTCAGCTTCACGTTGACCAGCTTACCGCCGCCCGTGACGACCGGCGTCACGTTCACCACGTCGGCCAGTTGGTCCAGGTGCCACGCCAGCCGCCGCGCCACCGAATCAGTCGTGACCGCTGCGTTGCTGCCGCTCTCAGTCACCACCTTCACCGCCCGCGGCCGCCGCGGCTTGACCTCCTGCCATAGCAGGGGCAACACGATGACCAGGCTGAGCACGGCCAGCGCCACCCGCACCAGGGCAAAGAGCCACCCCTGGTTTGCCTCCATGTTGCGCAGCCCGCTCGCGGCCTGCGTCGCGCTGTTCTGAACGACGGCCAGCGCCTGCAGGGGAAAGAGCGCGACCACCATGCACAGCGCCAGCAGCGCAAGAAGCAACACGATGACAACGATCTTATTGAAGATGTTCATGACTCCCTCCCGCCCCGATTATAAACGGAATCTCTCACAAGCGAATAAACCGATCCCGCAGCGCAGCGAGCAACGCGATCAGGAGACCGGCCGCGGTCGCCAGGCTGATCCACACGCCCACCCGCCAGGACTGCGGCTCATAGGACATCGTTACTTCGTGGCTGCCCGGCCCCAGCGCGACCGAGCGGTACAGCAGGTTCGCAGGCACGATCTGGACGTCTTCCCCGTCCACCTGTGCACGCCAGCCCGGGTACCACGCGTCTGCGACCACCAGCAGGCCGGGCTCGGTCAGCGTCGCCCGAAGCGTCAGGCGCTCCGCCTCGTAGTCCAGGATCGTCACCTGTTCGCCAGGCAGTGCGGGCGCGGGATCGACCGCGGGCAGATCCGCTTCCACGACCGCCACGGCCCTCGGATCGAAACCGTCCTCCGCCACCGCAGCCTGTGCTGCCTGCGCGTCGGCTGCGGGCAGCACGCCGTGCACGATCCACGCCCTCCCGGGCGCGCCCAGCCGCTCGTAGATCTTCACGTCGCCCGAGTGGATCCGCCGGAAGTCACCGTGCGGCGACACCGTGATCGAGGCATGCGCGCCCGCGCTCCGGTCGATCAGGCTCACGCCAAGCAGCATCAGCTCGCCCTCTCCGTTGTTATGTAAAACGATACGGGTCGGCTGCATCGCCTGGGGCAGAGGCACGATGACCGGTGCAGCGTTCCCGTTTGCAGGGGCGGGCGGCGCCTCGAACGGCACGGCGGCCGCCGCGCCCTCGACCGGCACGACCTCCAGCAACCCCGGCAGCGGCTCGGTGCCGGACGCCGCCTGCACCACCATGCCCACTGCGTCCGCCGCAAACGAAGGATAGCCTGCCAGGTCCAGGTCGATGCGGCCACCCGCCGCCGCTTGGGCCGGCTGCTCCAGGTCGTAGTAGACATCGTCAACCCACAGGTCCCGCTGCTTGTCCGTGACGACGAAGCGCACGCCCGTCAGGTCCAGCAAGCGGCGGTCGGGCGCCGCCGTAAGTTGCTCGCGCAGGCGACCGTCCGGCGTCATCTCGCCAGAGGAGAGGAACAGCTTCTGCAGCAGCACGTAACGCTGCAGCGGCAGGAGGCCGCCATCATACCCGTCCACCGCGGGGAGACGGTAGAACAGCGGGAGATTGGGTGATAACACCTCGACCTGCTTGACCGCGCGCACCATGCGCTCGACCGCGTCCGCGGGCAGCCGGTCCGCCTGCAGGTTGCGCAGTTCCGCCAGGTCGCCCGGGTCGAATCGAATATCCGAGAGGCTCAGGAAACGGTCACGCCCTGCGGGCGGCTGCGCCTCCGTCGCGGCCAGCAGCGCCGCGGGCGCAGTGCGCAGGGAGGTCGCCATGGGCGCGGTGGCGAGTGTGAACGGCAGGCTGCGCGACGCGAGCAGCAGTTCGCCGGTAAGCAGAGCGATCAGCAGCGTCGGAACAAGGTAGTGCCCCGTCGCGGGGCCTTCCGCAGCAGGGCGACTCCTCTGCGCTGCGCGTTGTGACCAGCCGATCAGAAAAACGGTGGCGGCCGCGGTCGTCACCCATCCCGCCACCGTCGGCGCCGGGGGCCATATCTGCAGGGCCAGCAGGGCCACGCCCGCCAGCACCGCCGCCACAATCAAGGTCCGGGCGAGACGCCCGCGAGGGCGGGACATGGGCCGCAATGGCCCGCCCTTCCCCGGGCCGTCGAGCCCCAATGCCGCCAGCAACGCACACCCCAGCGCGAACAGCGCCAGCCAACGCGCGGGTGCGCGGAACAGGTCAAAGCCCGGCACAAAACGCCACAGCACGTAGGTCAGCGGGTTGTATGCGCCGAGGGCCAGCAGGAGGCCCACAGCGGCCAGGACGCCAGGCCGCAGCCACCCGCCCCACCGCGTGAGGGTTGACCGCCAGCCGGCGAGGACGCCCAAGCCCGCCAGAAACAGGCCGCTCACCCCCACGTAGCCGACGAACTCGGCGTACCCCTCGCTGCCGAACGCCTCGGCCAGGCCGCGGCCGAACGGCGGCAGCAAGCTCTGCAGCAGCAGCTGCGGCCGCAGGGAGAAGCTGACGGCCTGGCGGTACGGGAGGCCGCCCGTGCGCAGGCCCAGTCCGTTGAGCTCGATCGTGGGCAGCAGCTGCGCCGCGGCGAGGCTCACCGCGACGATGACCGAAAGGAGCGGCCACAGCCGCGCGGGACGTAGCGGCCGGCCCACCGAAAGCAGCGCCCACAGCCCCAGCCCGATCATGTTGATGAACGTCGTCTGGGTATGCCCGGCGAGCAACTGCAGGGCGATCGCGGCGCTCAGGCCGATGAAGGGGACCGAGCGTCGCGCGGGGGAGCCAGCGCGCGGCTCGCGCAGGCACTCGTCGTACAGCCACAGCAGCGCGGGCAGCCAGGCCAGCGCGTTCAACTGGTTGATGTTTTCGATCCGGGCCAGGGTGAACCCGCCGAGCCCGTAGATCAGCCCTGCGCCGAGCGCAGCCAGGGAGCGCACCCGCAACGTGCGCCGCGCAAAAACGTAAGTGAAGGCACTCGCCATCCAGACGTGCAGCAGCGCCGACCACACCAGTGCCTGCTCGGGACGCAGCCAGCTCAGCGGCCAGTGCAGCGGGTAGAGCACCGCGGCCTGAATGTTGGCCAGGAACGGTGCACCCGAGAAGAGGTAAGGATTCCACAGCGGGACCACGCCGGCACGGAAGGCCTCCATCCGGTGGGCCCAGTAAGGGGTAAAGTAGGTGAACGCGTCGATGCCCGCCAGGATGCGGTTGGTCAGCCCCAGCGGCCAGCAGATGACCAGCGCGGCCAGCGCCAGCCCGCCCAACGCGGCCAGATCCCACAGTCGATCGCGACCCCGCATGCCCCTCACCAGACCGGCTCCTTCCCTGCCCCGGCCGCGCGCGCCACGGTCCGCGCCGGCTCGATCCGGTATAGCATCACCTCAGCCTGGCCGTCCGGGCCGCGTACGGTCGCCGCCTCGCGCGCCTCGAAGCCGGCCCGGGAGAGCGCCGCAGCCAACGCTGGCAGGTCTTCTGCCTGCCACACGGGCAACAGCAACCACTGGGCCGCGGCGGCATCGTCCGCAGCCACGCGCGCTGCCTCGCGGGCCAGCTTCTCCGGCGAATCATACCAGCTTCGGGTCACGGGCGCATCATACAGGTAGAACCCCAAGTGCCAGCCGATGCGATCGTAGTACACCGTCGCGCCCGCGGGCTGGCCGGCGAGGTAACGCGCGGCCTCCGCCACCCCTCGATACGCGCCGATATCGCTGCCCACGGGCAGCCGTTCAGCCGCGCGGGGACTCGTACCCAGGCTCGCGCCCCACAGCAGCGCAGCTGCCGCGGCCGCGACCGCGAGCCCCGCGCCGACCTGGCCCAACTCTCGTCGCACAGCCGCGAGCGCGCGGCTGGCCGCCCGACCTGCCAGGACGCAGATCAGGGGCAACACCGGCAGCAAGTAACGGTCCCACGGCTGAAAGGAGACGACGATGTGGACCACGAAGTAGGCCACCACGAACCCGCCGATGAGCCACGAAAACGGTCGCTCGTCGGCAACCCGTGCCGCTCCCGAGCGGTTGCGGTTATGGCCGGGATCAGGCATCCTGAGCGGAGCGACCGCAGGGCTACTGGTGTCGGCGGGATCAGGCATCCTGAGCGGAGCGACCGCAGGGAGCGCAGTCGAAGGATGCGGCCTGATGAGCCTGCTCCAGGCGCCGGCGAAGGTCGCGGCCGCGCCCGCCAGCACAAGGCCGCTGAGCAGCGGAAAGCCGTACAGCCTGCCGGCCTGTTCGGCCCACTGCACCGCGCGGCCCGGCCACTCGGCCGCAGGCAGCAGCACGATCCCGCCGTACGTCTGGAGGCTCTGGTCCCAGTAACTCGGCCGGTTGTGCCAACGCAGGCTGTCCCACCACGTCACCGGTCCAAACACGACGAGGAAGCCCAGCACCGCCGCGGACACGGCTTGGAGGATGGCGGGGAGTCGCCGTCCTTCGGCTGCGCTCTCTTCGGTCTCTCCGCTCAGGACGCCTGCGCTGGGCCGCACTGAGGCGAGGACCAGCGCGAGGACCAGCGACGCGAAGAGGACGCCCTGCTGCTTGCTCGCGGCCGCCAGCCCGAGGAGCACGCCCGCCCAGCCGGGCCGCTGCCCCACGGCTGCGGCGACGGCCAGGGTCACGAAGAGCGCGAGCCAGCCGTCTGTGAACGCAGTGGGGGCGAACAGGATGGCAAACGGCGACAGTGCCACCAGCACGGCAGCGGCCCATCCCGGCCCCCTGCCATACAGGCGTCGCGCAAGGAGGTACGTCGCAGGGACCGTGAAGGTGCCGGCCAGCATGCCGGGGAGGCGCAGGCTCATCTCGGACACGCCGGTCGTCCGGATGGCCGAGGCCAGGAGGTAGAGCACGAGCGGCGGCTTGTCGACCCACGGCGCCAGCAGGAGGGGGTCCGAGCCGTCCGCGATCGCGCGGGCCCACGTGCCGTAGAGCGCTTCGTCGTGATGGAGCGGCAGGTTTGCCAGCCAGGGGAGGACGCGCAGGGCGAGCGCAAACAGGGTCAGCGCCGCAAGAGGTGCAGCCCGCTTCATTCGGTCAGGCGATACTTCAACAGCGTCCACATCACCGTGAGGCCATCGCGCCAGCTGATCTTCTTCCCCTCGTTGTACTCGCGACCGGTATATGAGATCGGCACTTCGTAGATGCGATAGCCGCGCTTCAGGATCTTGGCCGTGATCTCGGGATCGAACCCCCAGCCGTGCTCCTTCAGCCTCAGCTTTTCGGCCACCTCGCGCGTGAACACCTTGTAACACGTCTCCATGTCGGAGAGGATGGTGTCGAACAGGATGTTGGTGAAGAGCGTCAGCGCCTTATTGCCCATCATGTGGGAGAAGAACATGGCCTTCCGCGGTCCGCCGAGGAACCGGCTGCCATAGACGACCTTGGTGCGTCCTTCCACGATGGGCTGCACGAGTTGGGGATACTCGCGCGGGTCGTACTCCAGGTCCGCGTCCTGCACGATGAGGATGTCGCCCGTCGACTTCTCGATGGCCGTGCGCACGGCCGCGCCCTTGCCCATGTTACGCTCGTGATAGTACACGAAGACGTCTTCCCGCTCGGCCAGCGCCGGAAGGATGTCGCGCGTACCATCCTTCGAGCCGTCATCCACGATGATGATTTCCTTTTCGATGGCGAGCTCAGCGGTGGCGGCCTTTGCAGCCGACCCGCCCGCCGGCCCGCCCGCCGGCCCGCCCGCCGGTCCGGCCGCCTTCCCATCGCGTACGCGCAGGACGATCTCGACGTCCAGTACGCGGTCGACGATCTCGGCCAGGGTATCGATTTCATTGTAACAGGGGATCAGGACCGAAAGCTTCAACGAGGCATCCTCCTCCGGACGGGCCATAGACGCACATTATAGCGGACGCCCGGGTGAACGCCCAAAGCTGCGCGCCTTGACTTCCGGCCCCGCGCCCATATACTTCGGACAACAGAGCACGCTGAGCCGTCTGTCGGAGAGTACCGCGGACTCGACGCAGGCCCGCCCCGCGCCCGGCACGCGCATCGGCCGCAACCTGTTCAAGGATTGAGGTGACCATGAGGCTGGAAGACGAGCTCACCGGTGACGAGGCTGCGCTCTTGGCCCGACTCACCACCCCGCGCCGCATCCAGGACTTCCTGGATGGCATCGCGTACGAGGCGGACTACTTCAACCGCTGCCCGCTGCGGGTGCTCCGCGAGCAGCGGGGTCATTGCTATGACGGCGCGCTCTTCGCCGCGGCCGCGCTCCGCCGCCTGGGCCACCCTCCCCTCGTCATCGACCTGAAGCAGGAGCCGCTGGTCGATGACGATCACATGCTGGCCGTGTTCCGCCACAACGACGCATTCGGCGCGATCGCCAAGTCCAACTTCACCGGACTGCGCTACCGGGAGCCGGTCTACCGGACCCTCCGCGAGCTGGTGATGTCCTACTTCGACGACTACTACAACACCCTCGGCCGCCGGACGCTTCGCGGCTACACCCGGCTCCTGGATCTCACCCCGTACGACCGTGTGCAGTGGGAGACTTCGGACGCGGGCTGCGACCGCATCGAGAAGC
>CAZMIS010000078.1:0-12782 GCA_964566325.1 uncultured Anaerolineales bacterium | reverse complement strand
TCGGCTCCGTGCTCAACCACGTCCTGCTGCACCAGACCGTCATCGGTCAGGAGGCGCTCGACGCCATGGCGGAAGTGGGCGAGTATCCCGACGTGGTGATCGGCTGCGTGGGCGGCGGCTCGAACTTCGGCGGCATCGCGCTGCCCTTCGTGCACAAGATCCTGACCGAGGGACGCCGCACCCGTCTGGTGGCGGTCGAGCCGTCCTCCTGTCCCACTCTCTCCAAGGGCCTTTACGCCTACGACTTCGGCGACAACGCGGGCATGACGCCGCTGCTCAAGATGCACACGCTGGGCCACGACTTCGTGCCGGCCTCGATCCATGCGGGCGGCCTGCGCTATCACGGCATGGCGCCGATCATCTCCGCGCTCACCAAGTCCGGCATCATCGAGCCGCGCGCATACGGGCAGAACCACGTGTTCGAGGCCGCGATCACCTTCGCGCGCACCGAAGGCATTCTGCCCGCGCCCGAGAGCAGCCACGCGATCCGGGCCGCGATCGATGAGGCGCTGGACGCGAAGGCGAAGGACGAGAAGCGGGTCATCCTTTTCAACCTGTCGGGCCACGGCCACTTCGACATGTCCGCGTACGACGCGTACCTGGCCGGCCAGTTGCCGGATAACGGCTTCAACCAGGAGATGCTCATCAAGTCCCTGGAGACGCTGCCCGCGGTCAACGGGTAGCGACGGCGCGGCGCCATCGGACTGCGCGGTTCGTGGGGGCGACCGGCCGGTCGCCCCCACGAATGTGGACCGCTATGCCCTCCGCGATCGGCGGGTGGACCCCACCCCGCGGCCGCGCTGCCATCCGACTGCGCCGTACGCCCGCGCGCGAAAACGGTCGTCATTCTTGACAATCGGGGCCGTTTAGCGATAATACCCGTGAAGAAAGCTGGTTTCGGCGCCCGCGCGGCGCCGAATTGTTTGAAGAGGGAGAACTCAGATGGCTCAAGCAACCAAGATGGGTGCGGATACCGCAACCCTTGAGAAGCGCCGCAAGGCTCTGACCGGCCACAAGTGCAACAAGTGCAACCAGGACGTCGCTTTTGGCGAGCTCCTGATGGTCAAGGTGACCGAGATGGAAGGCGGCCGGCCGCGCTCGCACCAGGTGATCTATCACCGGAAGTGCTACACGATCTAACGACCCTGTCTCAGACAAGCAAGGCGTCCACTGCCCGCGGGCAACGGACGCCTTTTTTGTTTCCTGGTATGCCCCTGCGTCGCGCGGTCCGCCCGTGCCGGATGCGGATCAGAGCAGGCCGGCCAGCGCGGCGAGGCCGAATCCGAGGATGGTGACCCCCGAAACCCGGTTGACCCACAGCATGGCCCGCGGACTGAACCGATCGCGTAGCACCCCGACCGCCCCGCTCAGGGCCAGCCACCACAACGCCGAACCGCAAAAGACGCCCGCCACCAGGGCGACTGCCGACGCGTAGTCGCCCTCCGTGCCTGCCAGCCCGAGCCCCGCGAAGATCGCGACGAAGGAGAGGATCGTGACCGGGTTGGTGAGGGTCAAAAAGAAGGTGGAGACGAAGGCTGCGGGGAGGCTGCTGCCGCGAACGGCCGCCGCCTGCACTGCGGGCTTCGACAGCAGCGTCCTGATCCCCAGGTAGCAAAGAAACGCGCCGCCGATCAGGCGCAGCCAAATCTGCTGGTCGAGCAGGAACCCCGACACGATGGTCAGCCCGAGGGCCGCGACCGTGCCGTAGAGTGCATCGGCGGTGGCCGCGCCCAGGCCGGAGACGATGCCGGCGGCACGCCCATCGGCCAGCGTGCGGCGGATGCACAGGATGCCGATCGGTCCGACGGGCGCTGCGATGGAGAAGCCCAAGACAAGGCCGCGAAGCAGCATCGCGGCATCCACTCACTGCCCCCTGGCCCGGCTGGCTCCCAACAGGGCGGTCGCGATGACCCACAAGACAGACCCGACCAACACGTTGACGATCACGGTGAACAGGAACGCGAGGGTCAACATCTGCAGTGCGCCCAGCACGTTCTCCCACATGCCGTCGGTCAGCCTGCTGAAGAGGCCTGCGATCCAGGCGATGGCGACGACCGCGCCGAGGTACAGACCGGCCAGCAGCCATGGCTTCCGATCCGCAGGGCTGGGCATCATGGCATTGCTCACCGCGAAGATCAGGTAGAGCCAGAGCCAGAAGTCGGGCGTCTGCGGCAGGGTCGCCACAGTTTCGAAGAAACCGTTCCATCCCCGATCCACCCAGGTGCCACCCAGCGCACGGACGTCGAACACCGTGTAGCTGACCAGGAGCAACACGAGCGTGCCCGCGACGAACGGCGCCACGCCGACCAGGCTGTCCCGGATCGTTCCGCCCGAGTAGACGCTGACCGATCCCAGCTCGATGGTCTTTGAGTTGCGCCGCTTGCGTGGGCCCAGCCGGAAGTCCGTCACCCTGATGCCGAGCAGCCGGGCCGTGATGAAGTGGCTCAGCTCGTGCAGGAGGATACCGGGAAACATGAGCAGGTAGTAGCCGACCATGGTGACGTTCTCGTCGCCGCTGATCAGCCACCCGATCGTCTGCACCTGGCGCGTCACCCAGCGACTGAGCTGGACCAGGGCGACGAGGGTGATGGCGAAGGCCAACGACTGGGAGAGAAGGGGCATACGATCGTATCTCTGCAGAAAGATGTAGTACGGGATCAGCGTGCATGTGCGGCCGCACATGCACGCTGATCCCGTGGGGCCGCCCGATTGAGGCGCCCCGCTGAACCGCCCTCAGTGTCCGGACGTGATCCGCACCATGTCTGAGAAGCCATCGAGCTTCAGGCTCGCGCCGCCGATCAGCGCACCGTCGATGTCGGGCATGCTCATCAGCTCGCCGATGTTCTTCTCGTTCGCGCTGCCGCCGTACTGGATGCGGATGGCCTGCGCGACGGCCTCGCCGTACAACCCGGCCAGCGTGCCGCGCACCACGATGCCGCAGATGCGGTTTGCCACGGCGGAGGTGGCGGTCTTGCCGGTGCCGATGGCCCAGATGGGCTCGTAGGCCACGACGACCTTCTGCGCGTCCTCGGCAGAAATGCCGTCGAACGCGGCGCGGATCTGCCCGCTCACGAACGTATCGGTTTCCCCGCGCTCGTTCTGGCCGAGGTTCTCGCCCACGCAGACGATGGGGGTCAGGCCGTGGCTGAGCGCGGTCACGATCTTCTTGTTCACGCCCTCGTCGGTCTCACCGAAATACTCCCGGCGCTCCGAATGGCCGATGATGACATAATCTGCCAGCCCCTCGAGCATCGCGGCGGACACCTCGCCCGTATACGCGCCGCTTTCGGCCCAGTGCATGTTTTGCGCGCCCACGCCGACCTTGACCCCGCGCAGCGCGTCCGCGACCGCGGGCAGGGCTACGAACGGGACGCACACCACCACCTCGACGTTTTCGTACCGGGTGATCAGCGGCCGCAGGGCCCGCACGAATTCAACGGCCTCGGCCGGCGTCTTGTTCATCTTCCAGTTGCCAGCCAGAATCGGTTTACGCATGATGGCTCCTTTGACTAACCAGGTGTGTTTCAGGGTGGTTCAGCCTGCCTGTTCGGCCGCGCGGCGCGCCTGTTCCTCGTGCCACTGCGTGAGCAGGGCGGGGTATTCCTCCGCGGTGATGAGCTGGCCGCCGGCAACGTCGCTGCTGACCACGGTCTTCTTCTGGCGGTCGAAGTGCAGCGTGACGTCGACGGTCTGGAAGCAGTAGTACTTGCCGCTGCCGGTCAGCGCCTTGTGCACCACAAAGCTGCCGTCGTCTTCCTCGCTGGGCTCGTTGCGCAGATCGATGCGCGTGCGCAGCGGCTCGCCGCAGCGCCGGCACTGGGCATGCACCCAATAGACCTGGGCGTCGTCGCCGAATCCGCTGCGCCCGCCGCCGCCCGCACCGGACGATTTGCCGCCAAGCATCTGTTTCAAGCTTTGGAGAAAGCCCATCAGCACGCTCCTTTCCGCGCTCAAAAATGCCCGCTGGAACCGGAGTTCACAGCGGGCATTGTATCACATGGGGGCGCCGATCGCTCAGACTTACTTGTCGTTCAGCGCGGCCACACCGGGCAGCTCTTTGCCCTCGAGAAACTCCAGCGATGCGCCGCCGCCCGTCGAGACGTGCGTCATCTTCTTGGCGACACCCGCCTTCTTGACCGCGCTGGCGCTGTCGCCGCCGCCGATCACGGTGGTGGCATCGATCTCTGCCAGCAGTTGTGCGATCGCGAAGGTGCCCTCGGCGAACTTCGGCATCTCGAAGACGCCCATGGGACCGTTCCAGATGACCAGCTTGGCTTTCCGCAGGATCTTGCCGAACAGCTTGATCGTCTTGGGGCCGATGTCGAGGATGCGCCAGCCATCCGGCACCTCGTCGACCGCCACCACGCGGCTATCGGCCTCTGCGTCGAACCTGTCCGCGATCACCGCATCCACGGGCAGGACCAGCCGGTCCCCGGCCTTCGCCATGATCCGCGCGGCGGTCTCGATGGAGCCGGCCTCAACCAGGCTGTCGGCCATGTTGTAGCCCTTCGCAGCCAGGAACGTGTTCGCCATCCCGCCGCCGATCAGTAGTTGATCGCACTTGGCGAGCAGGTTCTCGACCACCAGGATCTTGTCGCTGATCTTCGCGCCGCCGAGGATGGCCACATACGGCCGCTCGGGGTCGCCCGTGGCGCGGCCCAGGTACTCCAGCTCCTGTTCCATCAGGAAGCCGGACACTGCGGGCAGGTAGCGCGCGATGCCCTCGGTGGAGGAGTGTGCGCGATGTGCCGAGCCGAACGCGTCGTTGACGTAGACGTCGCCCAGCTTTGCCAGCTGCTGCGCGAGCTCGAGATCGTTCTTCTCCTCGCCCTTCTCGAAGCGGGTGTTCTCCAGCATCATGACATCGCCCGGCTTGAGGGCTGCAGCCAACGCCTCGACCTCCGCGCCGATGACCGCGGGCGCCATGGTGACGTCCTTGCCCAGGAGCTTGCCGAGCGCCTCGGATGCCGCCTTGAGGCTGAACTCGGGCGAAGGGCCGCCCTTGGGCCGGCCCAGGTGGCTCATCAGGATGACCGACGCCCCCTGCTCCAACACGTACTGGATCGTGGGCAGCGCCGCGCGGATGCGCTTGTCGTCGGTGACGACGCCATCCGCCATCGGCACGTTGAAATCGACGCGCATGAGCACGCGCTTGCCCTTGAGCTCGATGTCGCGAACCGTTTTCTTATTCATACAGACCCTCCGGACTGAAGAGCGACGATTGAGCATGAAGAGATTGAAGGACAGGACCCCGGGTTCGACCCTACCATCCCGTCCTTCAATCTGTAATCTTCAATCTTCAATCGCTAAAGCTTGCTCGCCATCAGGGCAGCCAGGTCGGCAGTCCGGACGCTGTAGCCCCATTCGTTGTCGTACCAGGTCACGACCTTGATGAAGTCGCCTTCGCCCTTGCCCAGCACCATGGTGAACGGCAGATCGACGGAGGAGCTGTGCGGGTCGCCCTTGAAGTCGATCGACACGAGCGGCTCATCGACCGCGGCCAGGATGCCCTTCATCGGGCCGGCAGCCGCGTCGCGGAACGCCTGGCGCAAGCCCTCGGTGGTCGTGGGCTTCTCGATCTGGGCGGTGAAATCCACCACCGAGACGGTGGGCGTGGGCACGCGCAGCGCGTAGCCGTCGAACTTGCCCTTCAGCTCCGGGATGACCAGGGCCACGGCCTTCGCGGCGCCGGTGGTCGTCGGGATGATGCTCAGCGCAGCTGCACGCGCCCGGCGCAGGTCGCTGTGGGGCAGATCCAGGATCTTCTGGTCGTTGGTGTACGCGTGCACGGTCGTCATCAGGGCGCGCACGATGCCGAAGTTGTCGTTGACGACCTTGGCCGCCGGGGCCAGACAGTTGGTGGTGCAGGATGCGTTGGAGACGACGTGATGGTTCGCCGGATCGTACTTGTCGTCGTTGACGCCCATGACGATCGTGAGGTCCTCGCCCTCGGCCGGGGCAGAGATGATGACCTTCTTGGCGCCGCCGCGGGTAATGTGGTTCTCAGCGCCCTGCACGGTCTTGCCCTTCTTGTTGACGCCGTCCTTCTTGATGGTAAAGAGGCCGGTCGACTCGATGACGATTTCAACGCCCATGTCGCCCCACGGGATGCGGCCCGGATCGGTCTCCTTGAACGCCTTGACCTGGCGGCCGTCGATCAGCAGGGCATCCTCTTGCACTTCCACGGTCCCATCGAAGCGGCCGTAGTTGCTGTCGTACTTCAGAAGATGGGCCATGGTCTTCAGATCGCCGATGTCATTGAACGCCACGACCTCAAGCGTGTCGCCATGATGGTCCCGGATTGCCTTCAATACCTGTCGCCCGATGCGGCCGAAGCCGTTGATACCAACACGCACTGTCATGAAAAAACCCTCCTTCTGGTGAAGCCTGTATAGACAAATCTGATCCGACTGCGATCAGTCGAATTCTCGCTGAGCAAAAGCCATTGCGGCCTGATAGTTGCGATGGAGCCGCTCGTACAGGCGGCTGTTCTCAATCGCAATCGCGCTGAGGCTGGCAATCGCTTCGACGAGCTCGCGCTCCTCTGCTTCGAAGGCATGCGGCTCGGCAGTGTAGACTCGCAGTACGCCGAGGGGCTGGCCCTGAACGTGCAACGGTGTGACCAGCATCGACGCGATGCCTTCGTCCCTGGCTCGTTGGGGATATTGCAGACGCGGGTCGTTGGGCGCGTCGCCTATGGTCACCGGCGCGCCGGCCTCGAGTGCGAGGCGATCCACCTCGCTCTGCTCCAACAGGACCGGACCCTTCAGCCGGTAATTCGCGCTCAGCCCATGCGACGTGCCGAACAGCAGGTGCTTGCCGTCCGGCGCCAACAGCCGCAGCGAACACGCCTTGGCGTTCAGCGCTTCCGTTGTTGCAGCGACGATGGTCTGCAATACCTCCATGATGTCGAGCGACGAATTGACCGTCCGTGCGACACGATACAGCGCCTCGAAGGACTCCCGGCCGGTTCCACTCATATCCCCCACTCTCTCCTACGTCTCAATCAACTCGATCAACGCAGCGGCTAGCTTGTGTGCGTCGTGGCGCCACGGGTGTTCCCGGTCGACCAGATCCCGCAGAACCAGCCGCAACCAAGGGGCCGGCGCGGCTGGCGGCTGCACCCACTCAGCACTGCCGCCCAGCGGCCGGTCCTCGATGATCCTGTCGTTGGCCAGCACGACGGAAATGACGTCACGCCCGACATGACTGACCAGGGTGTCGATGTGATCCGTCACCGTGTAGCCGGACGTCTCTCCCGGCTGGGTGGCGACGTTGCACACGTAGATCTTCTGCGCCCTGGCCGACCTGAGTGCCTCGGTCAGATCGTGGACCAACAGGTTGGGCAGCACGCTGGTGTACAGGCTGCCCGGGCCGATGACGATCAGGTCCGCGTCCAGGATCGCGCGAATTGCCTCGGGATAGGCCCGTGCGTCCGCCGGCTGAAGGTACACCCGTTGGATGCGACCCCGTACATGCCCGATGTTGGACTCGCCCTGGACCTGCCGGATGCGCGAATCCCCTTCACCCGGCGCTTGCTCCGGCGCCAGGACCTCGGCCCCCAACGTCACCTGGGCCAACGTCGACGGGACGACGCGGCCTCGCACCGCCAGAACGCGGCTCGATTCCTCCAGCGCGGCCTCGAAGCCGCCCGTGATCGCCGTCATGGCGGTCAGGTACAGGTTGCCGAAGCTGTGCCCCTCGAGGTCCGAGTCGTTCGAAAACCGATATTGAAAGAGCTGGCTGACCAATCCTTCTGCATCGGACAGGGCTGCCAGGCAGTTCCGGAAATCGCCGGGCGGCAATATGCCCAGGTCCCGGCGGAGCCTTCCGCTCGATCCACCGTCGTCGGCGACGGTGACAATGGCCGTAATGTGATCGGTGTGTTCTTTCAGGCCGCGAAGCAGAGTGTTGAGCCCGTGGCCTCCGCCGATGGCCACAACCTTGGGGCCGCGCTGACGCTGGCGGTGACGATAGACCACATCCGCCACTTCGGTCGGGTTGCTGCGTCGAAAGGCCGAAACGATGGTCCGATTCAGGCCAAATACGGCAAGCGCCACCCCGCCCAATCCAACAACTGCCAGGAGAATGACTTCAATGAGGGGATTAATGTTAACCGGGTGCAGTCGTTGGAGAAAGGCCCAAATCGCGTCGATGCGAGAGAGACCTGTGACGGCGAATATGAGCAGCACGAGGCCAACAGTGAGCAGTACCAGCCAGCGTTTGACGCCCATGCCGGGCCGTAACCACTTCCAACGGCCGATCCGGCCCACCCCTCGCCCCATCGTCACCTCGTACCCGTTCAGAAGTATTCTAGTCGAGGCAAGCCGGAAAGTCAAAGCATTGGCCATCTAACCCGTGCAATTTGACACGAATTGATCACGGGGTTACCATGCTGGCCGTTTGTCTTCATCGTGTGCATCGGATTGCACAAACTTGCAGTTGCTGGAGGAATAAAGCGCATCATGTCCCAAGATCCAAATGTTAAGAGCCGGGACGGCTTCACGACCGGCATCGGCGTGATCACTGCCACCCTGGGCTCGGCCATCGGGCTGGGCAACATCTGGAAGTTTCCCTCCCTGACGGGTCTGAATGGTGGGGCCGCCTTCCTGATTCTCTACCTGGTCTGTACTTTACTGGTAGGCCTGCCCGTCATGATCTCCGAGCTGTCGCTCGGCCGCCGCGCACGCGCCGACGCGATCAGCACGTTCCAGAAGCTGGCGCCCCGCGAGCCCTGGTGGCTGGTCGGGGCTGCGGGGGTGCTCGCCGCATTCCTCATCCTGGCCTTCTACACCGAGGTGGCCGCGTGGGTCTTCGCCTACATCTTCAAGGCCGCGCTGGGCGGGCTCAACAGCGCGGATCCGGCGGCCATGACGCAGGCGTTTAACAACCTGACGAGCAGCCCGTTGCAGTCGCTCCTCTGGCAGTGGCTGGTGCTGATCTTCATCGCCGCCATCATCATCGCGGGGGTTTCCAAGGGGATCGAGGCGATGACGAAGCGGCTGATGCCGCTGCTCTTCATCATCCTGCTCATCGTCATCGTGCGCAGCCTGACCCTGCCGGGCGCGGGCGCGGGCCTTGCGTTTCTCTTCCGGCCCGACTTCAGCAAAGTCACCTGGGCCACGGTGCTCGTGGCGATGGGCCTGTCGTTCTTCAAGCTCTCCGTCGGCATGGGCACGATGATCACGTACGGCAGTTACTTCCGCGAGGATCAGAACATCCCCACGACCGCCGTGCGCGTGATGTTGGGCGACGTGCTCGTGTCGATCCTGGCCGGCATGGCCATCTTCCCCGCCGTGTTCGCCTTCGGCTTCGCGCCCGACGCAGGGCCATCGCTGCTGTTCATCACCATCCCGGCCGTGTTCAACTCCATGCCGTTCGGCCAGGTGTTCGCGGTGCTCTTCTTCATCCTGGCCGCCATTGCGGCTACGGGCGCGATGCTGTCGCTGCTCGAGGTGCCGGTGGCCTTCCTCAGCGAGCGAGCCGGCTGGTCGCGGCGGGTGGCCACAATCGTGACCACGGTCATTTTGGCTGGCTTCGGATCCCTGGCCGCGCTGTCGGGCAGTGTTTTGGCCAACTTCAAGCCCTTCGGCATGACGATGTTCGACCTGTATGACTTCACCACTTCGAACATCCTGCTGCCGGTCGGCGGGCTGTTCATCTGCCTGTTCGCCGGCTGGCGCTGGGCGCGCGGCGAGGCGCAACGCACCCTCAGCAACGACGGAAAGCTGCGGAACGAGAAGGTGATCTCCCTTTTCCTGGCGACGGTGAAGTTCGTGACGCCCTTGCTGGTGTTCGCCGTCTTGCTGAACGGCCTGGGGATACTGAAGTTCTAGGCGCCGGCGCCGGACGCGCAACTGGGGGCGGGAGATGGTCTCCCGCCCCTTGTGGTTAAGCGCTTAGCGTACGATCCTGAAGATGATCGACGTGAGGATACTGAGCAACACCGATGCCAGCAGCGCGCCCAGGAACCCGTTGACGTGCACGCCGGATACGATCTTGGCCATCAGCATCAGGATCAAGGCATTGAGCACGAAGGTGAACAGGCCGAAGGTGATGATGTTGATGGGGGTCGTGATGAAGGCCAGGATCGGCCGGACGAAGGCGTTCAGCAGGCCCAGCACGAGGGCTGCGACGAGCGTGGTGCTGAGATCATCGATACTCAACCCAAGGTTGAAGCGCGAGATGATGAACATGGCGACGGCGGTGACGAGCACGGTAACGATGAAGTTGGTCATTTGATCCTCCTGAGATACGATTGGATTCCATTATAACATTACGTAGCAACCCCACCCCGGGTTTCCAATGTGAGGTCATGTCTCGATGAACCACTATGACTCATGGATCGCCCGCCATATCCCGCAGTGCGACGGCAAGACGATCCTGATCACCGGCGCGAGCAGTGGGCTCGGCTTCGAGGCCGCTCAGCTCCTGGCCGGCCGCGGTGCGACCGTGATCATGGCGGTCCGCGACCGGGCGAAGGGTGACGCAGCAGCATCCCTGATCCGAACGGCTGTCCCCGATGCGCAGCTGCACCTTTCGACGCTCGACCTGGCCGACCTGGCCTCGATCGGGCGGTTTGCCGAAGACATCCGTGATTCTCACGATCGTGTCGACGCGCTGATCAACAACGCAGGCGTCATGGCCATTCCCCGCCGCCTCACCACCGATGGTTTCGAGATGCAGTTCGGCACGAACCACCTGGGCCACTTCGCCCTGACCGGACTGCTCCTGCCCCTCCTGCTGCATACCCCGCACGCACGGGTGGTGACGGTCTCCAGCGGCGTCCACATGGTGGGCAGGATCGATTTCGCTGATCTGCAGGGCCAGCGCAGCTACAGCGACTGGCGCGCCTACGCCCAGAGCAAACTGGCTAACCTGCTGTTCGCGTACGAGTTGCAGCGCAAGCTGGCAGCCGCGGGCGCGGGCGCCATCAGCCTGGCCGCCCATCCCGGCTACGCAGCGACGAACCTGCAGATGGTGGGACCCGAGATGTACCGTTCGCGGATGCGCCGCGCGGCGATGGTCGCGTCCAACCGCATCGTCGCTCAGAGCGCGGCGATGGGTGCGCTGCCGGAGATTTACGCCGCAACCGCACCCTCCGCGCAAGGCGCTGATTTCTACGGGCCGGGCGGGCTCTTCGGCACACGGGGCTTCCCCCGAAAGGTCCGCTCCAGCCCGGCCTCCCACGACCAGGCGGTCGCTGCGCGGCTCTGGCAGGTGTCGGAGGAGCTGACCGGTGTGACCTACCGGTTCGCATGACCCCGCGACGGGCTGCCCGAACAGCCCGTCGCCGTCTCCCGTCAGTCTTCCAGGGTCGTCACGTCGCCTTCCGGCAAGCCGAGTGCCCGCGCACGCAGCAGGCGGCGCATGATCTTCCCGCTGCGGGTCTTGGGCAGCTGGGAGACAAACGTGATCTTCTCCGGCTTGGCGATCGGTCCAAGCTCGTGCCCCACGTGCACCTTGAGTTCCTCCAGCAGCGCCTCACTCGCTTCGTGGCCGGCCTTGAGAATCACGTACGTATGAATCGCGCTGCCCTTGATCTCGTGCGGCAGGCCGATGGCGGCTGCCTCAGCCACGGCCGGATGGCTCACCAGCGCGCTCTCGATCTCCGCAGTGCCCAGCCGGTAGCCGGACACCTTGATCACGTCATCGACCCTGCCGATGATCCAGTAATACCCATCCTCGTCCTTGCGCGCGGAGTCGCCCGTGAAGTACATGCCCGGGTACTTGCTCCAGTACTGGCTGACGTAGCGGTCGGGATCCTTGTAGAGCGTGCGCAGCATGGCGGGCCACGGCTGCTTCAGCACCAGGTAGCCCTCCTCCCCTGCCGCCACCGGGTTGCCCGCGTCATCGACGACGTCGGCCTGAATCCCGGGAAACGGCCTGGTCGCACTGCCGGGCTTGAGATCCACCGTGGGGAGCGGCGTGATCATGAACATCCCCGTTTCGGTCTGCCACCAGGTGTCCATGATGGGGCAACGCTCCTTGCCGATCACCCGGTGGTACCAGCGCCAGGCCTCGGGATTGATCGGCTCGCCCACGCTGCCCAGGAGGCGCAGCGACGAGAGGTCGTGCCGGTTCGGCCACGCCTCACCGAAGCGCATCAAGCCCCGGATGGCGGTCGGCGCCATATAGAGGATGTTGATGCCGTACTTCTCGACCATGCTCCACCAACGGTTCGGGTAGGGAAAGGTGGGGGCGCCCTCGTACATGAAGCTCGTCGCGCCGAGCAACAGCGGGCCATAGACGATGTATGAATGGCCGGTCACCCAGCCCGGATCTGCCGCGCACCAATAGCGATCGTCCTCCTTGACATCGAACACCCACTTGAGCGTCGTTCCCACGCCGACCATGTAGCCGCCATGCGTGTGGACGATGGCCTTCGGCCGGCCGGTCGTGCCCGATGTGTAGAGCATGAAGAGCGGGTCTTCCGCGTCCATCACCTCGGTCTCGCAGCGATTGCCCCCCGACGCGGCACGCGCGATGGGCAGGCCCATCAGGTCGTGGTACCAGTAGTCACGGCCCGGCTCCATGGGCACGTCCTGCCCGGTCCGCCGGTACACGATGACGTGTTCCACGGATCCGGCGCGCTGGATGGCCTCGTCGAGGATGCGCTTCAGCTCGACCACCTTGCCGTTCATGTAGCCGCCGTCACACGTGATGGCCACGTTCGACTGGCTGTCCTCGATCCGCCCGTGCAGCGCTTCCACGGAGAAGCCGCCGTATACGACGGAATGGACGGCGCCGATCTTGGCACACGCAAGCATGGCAATCGGCAG
>CAZMIS010000077.1:0-12834 GCA_964566325.1 uncultured Anaerolineales bacterium | reverse complement strand
CAGCACGCCTGGTTCCTCGAGTCCCGCTCCAGCCGGGACAACCCCAAGGCGGACTGGTACGTCTGGGCCGACACACCGCCGAACAACTGGCAGTCGTGCTTCGACGGCGAGGCGTGGACCTATGCGCCCGAGCGCGACCAGTACTACTATCACTACTTCATGAAGCAGCAGCCCGACCTGAACTGGCGCAACCCGGCCGTCAAGGCTGCCATGTGGGATGCGGCGCGCTTCTGGCTTGACATGGGGGTGGACGGCTTCCGCCTGGATGCGATCGGCACGATCTTCGAGGATCCCGACCTGACCCCGCACACTGTGCCGCTGACCCTGGCCGGGCTGCGCCGCCTGTCGGAGACTGCAGCCACCCCTGCGGAGAAGGCGCTGGTCGACCGGTACTGGCGCGACATGTTCGGGCGCCAGCTCGGGGGTCCTGGCCTGCACGACCTGATGAAGGAACTGCGCGCGGTCCTCGATGAGTACGAGGGCGACCGCATGCTGGTGGGCGAGGACGAGGATGTCGCCTACCTGGGCAATGGGCGGGACGAACTGCACCTGGTGTTCAACTTCCCGCTGATGCGCACGCCGCCGCCGGGCGCCATCACGCCCGCACACGTGCGCGCGAACCAGACTGCGCGGCTGGCCCTGCTCGACGCGCTGCCGGTGCGCGGCTGGCCCTGCAACACGTTGGGCAACCACGACTGTTCGCGGGTGGCCACGGCCTTTGCTCCCGATGCGACGCACGCCGAGGCCGCGGCGCGCGTCAACGCGGCGCTCGTGCTGACCCTGCGCGGCACGCCGTTCCTCTACAACGGCGAAGAGATCGGCATGACCGACCACCTCATCGCGAACCCCGCGCAACTGCGCGACACCATGGCAACCTGGTACTACGACGCGCTCGTGAACGACCTGCGGGTGGACCCTGCCGAGGCCGCGCTGCGGGCCGCGGCCATGACGCGCGACAAGAACCGCACGCCCATGCAGTGGACCGCCGCGGCCAACGCGGGTTTCTCGCCCGAGGGCATCACGACCTGGCTGCCCGTCAACCCGAATCACGCGGCGGGAGTCAACGTGGCGGACCAAGTGGGCGATCCCGATTCGGTGCTGAACTACTACCGCCGCCTCCTGGCCGCGCGGCGGGCCAGCCCCGCGCTGCAGACCGGCGACTACCGGCCGCTGAAGCCGCGCGCCCGCGACTATCTCGCGTTCCTGCGCACGGCGGACGAGCAGACGGTGCTGGTCGTCCTGAACTACGCACCCGTGAGCCGCACCCTGCGGTTCAGCTCCCTGTCGCCCGCGCGGACGGCCCGCGTCCTCTTCTCGTCGCACCGAACCGCCGCCGAACTGCGCCTGTCAGCCATCGACCTGGCGCCCTACGAGGTGCTGATCGCCGGGCTGGGGTGAAGCAGCCTATCATCATCCAACGGAGGAACACATCATGTCGGACAGATTCGAAAACGTCACCGTCGTCAAGCAGGCCAACATCTACTTCGACGGCAAGGTCACCAGCCGCACGGTCCTGTTCGCCGACGGCACGCGCAAGACCCTGGGCATCATGATGCCCGGAGATTACGAATTCGGCACCGGCGCGCGCGAACTGATGGAGATGCTCAACGGCGAGATGGACGTGCTCCTGCCGGGCCAGAGCGAGTGGCAGACCTTCAAGGCCGGCGAGTCGTTCGAAGTCCCGGCCAACTCCTCCTTCAAGCTGAAGGTCAACGTACCGGTGGACTACTGCTGTTCGTACGGGAGGTAACACACATGACCACACCGCGCGGGCGCGACCTGCTCAAGTCCGGAGATTGGGAGGCCTGGGGGCGCAACCCGACCGACCAGAAGTCCGGCATCCCCCATCCACCCATCCAGAAGCCGCACGACCCGGACGCGGCGACGGTCGACCTGGTCTCGCCCGCCGGGTTCACCGTGGGGCGGATGCCGCTGCTGGACGTGCTGCGGCGCCGGCGCAGCCGCCGCAAGTACACCGCGGAGCCACTGAGCCTCGAGGAGCTGTCGTTCCTGCTGTGGAGCACGCAGGGCATCGAGAAGCTGATCAACGAGGGCCGGACGAGCCTGCGCCCCACACCGTCGGCCGGCGGGCGCCATCCCTTCGAGACCTATCTCCTGGTCAACAACGTGACCGGGGTTGCGCCCGGCCTGTATCGCTACCTGCCGCTGGACCACAAGCTGTGCCTGCTCTCGACGGAGCCCGACCTGGCCGCGCGCGTCCACGCGGCGTCGCGCGATCAATTCGTGCTGGAGAGCGCGGCGACCTTCATCTGGACCGCACTGCCCTACCGGAGCGAGTGGCGCTACGGGCCACTGGCCCACAAGGTGATCGCGGTCGACATCGGCCACGTCTGCCAGAACCTGTATCTGGCCGCGGAATCGATCGGCGCGGGCACGTGTGCGATCGGCGCGTACGACCAGGCGCGCATCGATGCGGTGCTCGGCGTCGACGGGGTCGACGAGTTCACGATCTACATGGCGCCCGTCGGGAAGCTGTAGGCGCACGCTGCCAGATCAGAAGGAGCAAAAGATGGCCGTTGAAGCAGCCGCTCGGCGACAAAGAAGCGATTACAGCCTGGTCGGCGAGCAGGCGAATCTGGCGGTGGAACGTGGCCTGGCCGACGCCAAATGGTACACATCGCCGGTGCCCAGAGAGAAGATGCGCGAGCTGCTCCAACGCCGGGACGGCCCGGCGCTGCGCGACACCGCCCTCTGGTTCGGGTTGTTGTTCGCGTTCGGGGCCGCGGGGATCGCGCTGTGGGGCAGCGCGTGGGCCATCATCCCGTTTGCCCTGTACGGCGTGATCTACGCGTCCTCATCCGACTCGCGCTGGCACGAAGCGGGCCACGGAACTGCGTTCAAGACCGATTGGCTGAACAACGCGCTCTACGAGATCGCGTCCTTCATGGTCTGCCGCGAGTCGGGGCCGTGGCGCTGGAGCCACGCCCGGCATCACAGCGACACGATCGTGGTGGGCCGGGATCCGGAGGTTGGCGTGATGCGGCCGCCCGACCTGGGCCTGCTCCTGCTGAAGCTCATCAACATCCCGTATATCTTCCGGTTTTATCGGAGCGTTCTGCGCCACGCGGCCGGCAGGATGACGCCCGCCGAACGCACCTACGTCCCGGAATCGGAGTTCGGCAGGGTTTTCCTGCGCGCACGCATCTACCTGCTCATTTACGGCGCCGTGATCGCCCTGGCCATCGCCACGCGCAGCATCCTGCCGCTGCTGTTCATCGGCCTGCCCAACCTCTACGGCGCCTGGCTGCAGGTCGTCTACGGCATCCAACAACACGCCGGCCTCGCCGAAAACGTGCTCGATCACCGCCTGAACACCCGCACGGTCTACATGAACCGTATCAACCGCTACCTCTATTGGAATATGGGCTATCACATCGAGCATCACATGTTCCCGATGGTGCCCTATCACAACCTGGCCAAACTGCACGCGTTGGTGAAAGACGACATGCCACCGCCGTACCACGGGCTGGTCGAGGCGTACCGTGAAGTGATCCCCGCCCTGGTCCGCCAATCAAAGGACCCGGGTTACTTCGTGCAGCGGCCGCTGCCCCCGCCCGCGCCGCAGAGCGAAGCCGCCCTGGGCGGCCGGTCGCTCCACGCCGCCCAGGTCATCGCCTCCCAGGCCGCACCCGACGCAGCCGGATGGGTTGAGGTCTGCGAACTGGACCTGCTGGCGCCCGGCGATGTGCTGCACTTCGAGCATGGGGGCAAGTCCTACGCGATCTATCGCACGCAGATCGGCCAGTTGTTCGCGTCCGACGCCAAATGCACCCACGGCAACGCGCAACTGGCAGACGGTTTCCTGCAGGGCGCCTGCATCGAGTGCCCGAAGCACAACGGCCGCTTCGACATCCGCACCGGCGCAGTGTTGCGCCCGCCTCCGCGCGTCGCGCTGAAGACCCACGAGGCGCGCGAACGGGATGGCAAGGTGCTGCTGAAGGTCGGGTAGCGCGATCGCGCGACCCCACGCCACGGACGGCAGCCTCGAACTATCCCGACCGGAAATCCGCGGACCTGCAAGGGCAGGAGCACCCCGCCCACGTCCGCGTCGTACGGGTTGATTCTACTGTCCGCCCATCTGAGCCTATCCTGCCAGTGAGCGGATAAAATCCAGATCCAGCTCGCCCTTGGCCCCCCAGCCCTTTGTCCCCGCCGGAACCCGCGGGCGGAACTTCTCGTACAGGCCGTACGCCCGGCGGTCGAGGTCTTCCGGCCCATACGCGCCGGCCAGGGCGGCCATCGCGGCCCGGGCGTCCTCGAGGGCGGCGCCGAACTTCTGCTGCAGGTACTTGTCGACGCTCTCCGGCCGGATCTCTTCCCCGTCGATCGCGGCGCGCAGCCCCTGCGCCGTGCTGACCACGGGCACGTCCCGGCCCAGGATCCCGACGAACGCCACCTCGCCGCGCGCTTCCCCCTCGCGGCGCGCGGCCTTCTCGTCCGCGTCCCGCGCCTCGTAGATGCCCAGCCGCCGGCCCTTGGATTGCGCGTTGAGCGCGGCCACGGCCTTGCCCAGGGTCAACGCCGTCTCCGCCTCGTAGCCCAACCGCTCTGCCACGACCACGGCCCACAGCGTCAGCACCGGCGCACGATTGATCTGGATCTTCCGGTTCGTCATCGGTGAACTCCTGTCATCGCTCGATCAGGTCACATGCAACTACCGTGGCCCCAAGGCCTGGCCGAGCGCATAGGTGAACCAGGGCGTGGCGATGACAAGCGCCAGCACCATGCCGATCAGGGTAAGCCATGAGCGCTCGCCGCGCTTCATCGCAAGCGCGCCGGCCATCACGGCCGCGAGCGCAAGCGCAATCTCGATCACGATGCCGGCCAGATCAGGAAAAGTCCGGTCCGACAGACCGGACGCCCATCGCACCGAGATGATGGGAAAGAGCCTGGTCCAGAGGCCCGCGGCAAAGGCCAGCCCAAGGGCCCACCAGCCAAGCCGTGAGGACGGTTGGACGGGGCGATTCATGTATCAGCCTCCTCTGCCACGATGGCGAGTTCGGCGATGTTGTCGGACAGGACGGTCACGACGTCCTCTCCGGGGCAGAATGTGGGCCGCGCAGACCCGCCGCCATCTTACCACAGCCGTGCATGTGAAGCGCCGCGTCCGCGAACGCGGGCGGAGCTCCGCTCTGCAACCCTGTCCGCACGGGCTGCGTAGTGCATTCGCGTACAACCTCATCCACCAGCACCAGGAGGCAACATGACAAATGCACACGCACGCCGACCATTCTGGGTCTATCTGCTGGTCTTCGTCTGCATCGTTCTCGGCGGAGGCGGCCTCTACGGAGGCTACGCCTTCGTGACCGATCCGACCGGCGCGTCCATCGGCATGAACGTCAGCATGCTACGCGGCTTCGCGGACACGTACCTGCCGTTCGGCGTCTTGCTCCTCATCGCCTTCGGAGTGGTCCCCCTCATCCTGGCCTGGGCACTGATTGCCCGGCCACCGTGGTTCGCGGGGATTGCGCGCTCGACGGGGCACGATGGGGCGTGGGTCCTCACGCTCGCCACGGGCGTGGGACTCCTCGTCTGGATGGCCGGCCAGTTCGTCATCATGGGCTATACGGCGCCGATCCAGGCGTTCACGTCCTTCCTCGGCGCAGCGATCACGCTGCTCAGCCTGGCGCCCGCCGTCCGTCGTTATTACCAGGTCGCCTGAGCCCGCTCAAGCCTACTTCAGCAGCACCCTGACCAGGACCGCCCCGTGGACCGCGCCCACCACCGCGCCGGCCGCGGCCGTGGCCGCCACCACGACCGGGACCGCCTGGACGACGCTCGCACCCGCCGGAATCGAGCCCATGCCCGCGAACACCACCGGCATGCCGAGGCACCAGGCCAGCGAGTTCGCCGGCAACCACAAGGCGGCGCGGCGCACGCCGGGCGCGGTCCGGAGCACGATCCACTGCGCGAACGCGAGGATGACGCCCGCCACCAGCCCCAGGCCCGCGGCCATCACGTACGTCAGCCATTCGGGTGCTTCCGCCGCAGCCTGCGCCCCCTCCGCGCCGGCGCTCATCAGCGTGCTGGGCAGCATGCCCAGGCCCCAGGCGACCATCGCGCCGATCACGGTGGCCACGGCCCATGACCGCAGCGCCAGCCCCGACAGCCGCCGCCGCAGCACGATCCCCTGCGCCGCACCCACCACGACCCCCTCGAAGACGCCCAGCAGGACGCCGCCGGCAACGCTGGCGAGGAGCGGCCACGCGCCGGGCAGCCCTTCCGCCGCACGACCGAGGATGCCGAAGCCAACCAGCAGGACCGCGCTGAGTCCCACCGCCTCGCACAGCGCGTTGGCCAGCACCCAGTGCAGCCAAAACTTCGAACCGGACACGGCTTTCATCGTTACCTCCATGCGCCAGAGCTCACAGCAGGATGACAACGAGGCGGCATCTTCTGTGTGTCAGCCGCCACGGCCATCATGGCCCGCCCAGCAGCGTTGTCGGGTGGGACGGTCATGGCGTGTTCTCCGAAGCAGGGTGTTGTCCACGCAGGCCTGCCCCCATCTTACCACAGCCTTTTCTGCGATGAGCCGCGTCCGCGAGTGCGGGCGGTGTTCGCGCCGGAGGATATTCCGGACTTCTTACGCGAAGCAACACACTCCGCGCGGTGGCTGGTATGGTCCGGCGCAGACCTTGCCTACGACACGGCCTGTGTGATCGATACCTTTGACTGATCGACCAGGCCGCGCGGTCAATTGACGCGCAAGGGCCGGCCCTCGAGGGCCGGCCCTTCTGCATCGTTCGTCGCCGCAACCGCCCTGTGCTTCAGGACACCCGTCCCGCCGGCCCGCCCCTCACACCTCGCCCAGCGGCGACGCCAGATCCTCGTCGTCGTCCTCCAGCAACTCTGCCGCCTGCTCCAACACGTCGCGCCCTCCTGTTCCATCGGCAACAGACACCGCAGGCAGGCGTGATATAATGCCGCCGAGGCAACTGCATGACACATGACTGGCTTATCGGCCGGCGCCGCGTGGCGGCGGCCGTGCAGGGCACGCCGGACTGCGTGCCCATCTACGCTGCGCTCACCGAGCATGCACGGTATCTCTTCGGCATCCCGGCTCGTACGTTCTACACCGTGCCCGAGGTGTTCGTCGAGGCCCAGCTGCTGGTCTCCGAGTACTACGGCCTGGACCTCCCCGCCGTGCACGGCGATGTCATCAACATCGAGGCCGAGGCGCTCGGCCGCAAGGTGATCTACCGCCCGCGCAGCTCGCCGCTGCTGGAGCCCGGACCGCCGCTCTACGCGACCCGCGCCGAAGTCGATGCCATGCCCGAGATCGATCCTCACCGCGCGGGCCGCATGCCATTCATGCTCGAGGTCTACCGGCTGACGGGCGAACGCACGGGTCTGCCGGCCGAACGTTGGTTCACCGCGCCGTTCAGCCTGCTGTGCGCAGTACAGGGCTACGAGCGCGTGGTGCGCGACGCGGCCCATGATCCAACCTTCCTCCATCGCCTCCTGGCCGCATTGCGCGAGCGTGTTTTACTGCCGTGGATCCGCGCCTCCCTGCAGTATGAATTGCCCACCTGGGCTGCCATCGGCGACGACCCCTGGGCCTCGTTCCCGATCATCACCCCCGCGATGTACCGGGAGTACGTGCTGCCGGAAGTCGTCGCGCTCCAGCAGATCCTGGCAGCCGGCGGCTATCGGATCGCGGTCATGGGCGCATGGGGCGATGCCCGCACCGACGATCCTGCGGGGGTGCTGGAGGAGCGCGTCCGGCTACAGGGCGCGTTGCGCGGGCTGGACCCCGACGTGCAGCGCTTGGGGCCGGAGCTCTACGCGCAGGTCGCCGAGCGGCACAACGTCGCCCTGGGCCTGGGCCTCGACTCGCGCTTGATTCACGACGGCCCCGTCGAGGCGATCGTCGGCCGCGTCCGGGACTATGTTGACCGTGCGGCACGCCGCGGCCGCCTGACCCTTATCATCAACAACGTGCCTGCCAACACGCCCGTCGCCCACATCCAGGCCGTCGTGGCCGCAACCCGGCTCTACGGCCAGTATCCCATCGGAGATCCACTTGACGCGCTGGACTTCAGGCTGCCTGCGTGTGAGCCGTTCGCCGACTTTGCCCGCCGCCGCGGGAGCCTGGCGATTGAACACGGAGAGAGCTTTGGCGACCATGAATGAACTACTGGCAGAGCTTAAGAACGCGGTGGTTGAAGGTGACCCGGAGCGGGCCGCCGGGCTGGCGCGAGACTGCCTGGCAGGGGACATCCCGCCGGCCGAGATCTTCGAGCTGGCCATCGTGGCCGGCATCCAGGAGGCCGGCGTGCTGTGGGACTGCAACCGCTATCGCGTCCCCGACGTCATCCTCGCCGCGGACGCGTTCAATGAGGCCGTGGCCGTCATCGAGCAGCACCTGCCCCTCGCTGGCGATGATGTCAGGCCCAAGGTCCTGCTCGG
This sequence comes from uncultured Anaerolineales bacterium, assembly GCA_964566325.1. Taxonomy (GTDB): domain Bacteria; phylum Chloroflexota; class Anaerolineae; order CG2-30-64-16; family CG2-30-64-16; genus JALOOB01. Next base: position 4,404 of record CAZMIS010000077.1, on the reverse strand, counting down.
CGTGGTCGAAGGTGACGTCCACGATCTCGGCAAGAACATCCTGGCCGCCATGCTCCGCGGCGCAGGGCTGCACGTCCTTGATCTCGGTGTCGATCAGCCCGTCGCGGCCTTTGTCGAAGCCGTGCGGACGGAACAACCGCAGATCCTCGGCATCGGCGCGTACATGTCCACGACCATGCTGGCCGTGCCCGAGATCATCCAGGCGCTGGAGAAGGCCGGGCTACGCGCCAGTGTCAGAGTCCTGGTGGGCGGCGTGCCCACCTCCCGGCAGTTCGCCGACGACGCGCGCGCGGACGGCTGGGCGCCCGATGCTTCGGCCGCCGTGCGCCTGGTGACCAAGCTGTTGGAGGGCGGCGTGTAACGTGGACAGCGCGACCGACACTGACTTCGCCGCTACGCCGCGGCCGCCTCCCACGCCGCTGGGTGCCGCGCTGTGCCAGTTGCTTAGTGCGTCTTGCGGGGTGACGCAGCGCAGCCTCGCTGCGGGTGAGTTCCTCTTCCACCAGGATGACCCATCGCAATGGTTGTTCTACGTGGTATCCGGCCACGTGCGCCTGTTCTTGCTCTCCGAGGACGGCCGCGAGCGGACCCTGCGCATCGTCGGCCCTGGTGAACTGGTGGGCGATCACGCCTTCTATCTCCGCCGGCCGCAGAGCGCGTTTGCCCAGGCGTTCGACGGACCCGTCACGACCTACCAGGTCAGCCGGGCCGGCTATGAAAGGCTCGTGTACCGGCAGCCGGAGTTGTACGAGACCCTCTTGCGCACACTGGCCCGGACCACCGAGGTGCTCATCGAGGCGCTCGAGCACCAGACGTTCCAGGACCTGCGCGAGCGTGTCCAGGCCGTGCTTCTGGGGATCGCCGGGCGACATGGCCAGGCTGGGCCGGATGGTGTCACGATCCACATGCACCTGACCCACGAGACCATCGCCAGCATCGTCGGCGCGACCCGCACCCGCGTCAGCGTGTGTCTCAGCGAGCTGCAGCGCGAAGGGTTCTATCGCGTGGTCGATCAGCGGATCGTCCTCTCCCTCTGGGCTGCAGGCCTCATCTTGCCCCCTTGATCATTGTCGCAGCGGTCGCCCCATCGCGCTGTCGCGTGCGTAACAGACAACCTCCTGGCCAAGGTGTTATGGTGGCCTCACACCGAGGTTCCCATCTGTTGAGTTCCTTTGCAAGGAGGCAAGCGTGTCCAACATCCTCGAAGAACTGAAGCTCGCCATCGTCGAAGGCGATGACGAAGTCGCACCGGAGAAGGCCCAGGCCGCACTGGCCGCAGGGCTCGCGCCGGTCGACGTGATGCAGCAGGCCATCGTCGCCGGCATCGAAGAAGCCGGCCGGCTATGGAGCGACAACAAGTACTTCCTCCCCGATGTCATCCTCAGCGCAGGCGCGTTCAAGGCCGCGACGGACATCATCCAACCCCAGCTCGCGGCGGCAAGCGGATCGAAACAGGGCCGCATCCTGCTCGGTGTCGTCGCGGGCGACATGCACGATCTGGGCAAGACGATCGTGATCGCCATGTTGGCCGGCGCCGGCTTCGAGGTCATTGACCTCGGCGTCGATGTCCCCATCCAGACCTTCGTCGAGAAGGTGGCTGAACTCAAGCCCGACATCGTCGGCCTGGGCGCCTACATGACCACCACCATGCTGCTGATGAAGGACGTCATCGACGGGCTCGCTGCGGCGGGGCTGCGCGATCAGGTGAAGGTGTTCATCGGCGGCGTGCCGACGTCGCAGCAGTTCGCGGACGATATCGGCGCGGATGCCTGGGGCAAGGATGCGCTGGACGCCGTGGCTAAGGCGCGCAAGTTGATGGGAGGTAATTGAGATGTCTGAGCATACTGAGCGCTCCATCTTCGTCAGCACGACCAAGAGCGACGTGGTGGTCGATCCGGGCGATCCCCGCACCTGGTGGCAGCACGCGTACGCGCAGAAGGGCAACTGGATCCCGACCTCGATGCAGGGGCCGGATCACGTCATGGCGCTGTTGGGCTTGCCGCCCGAGGTCTTTCACTTTGACCCGGTCGCGCACGTCAAGGCCGTCGCAGCGGTCATGGCCTACTACAAGGTCGACGCCGCCATCGTCGCCGAAGACGTCTACAACTTCGAAGCCGAGGCGCTGGGCCAGAAGATGATCTACGGGCACGCCATGCCCACCATCGATTTCCGCGAACCGTTCATCGCAACCCATGCCGACCTTGCCAAACTCAAGGCTCCGGCCAATTGGCTCGACCACGGCCGGGTGCGCTACTACCTCGAAGTCGCCCGGCTCATGAGCGAAATGGGCTCGGCGAACGCACTCTTTTGCGCGCCATTTAGTCTGGCAGTCGGACTGCGCTCGTATCCCAAGCTGATCCGCGACATGAAGCGAGATCCGGCCTTCGCGCACGACCTGTTCACTTGCCTTGTGGACGAAATCTTGCCCTCCTATCTCAAGACCGCGGTCGACTATACCGGCATCAAGAACTGGAGCGGCGCCGACGCCTGGGCGGCTTATCCGAACCTCACCCCCGAGCTGATCGAGGAATGGGTCGTGCCTTATTCGAACCGGCTGCTCGGGAACACGATGAAGCTCGGGTTTGCAGGCATGCCGATCGCCGGCGGCGACTACTGCGAGGAGGACCTGAGCAAGTTCGACCCCGAAGTCCTCTGGAGGACGCTCGATGCTCAAAGCCATATCGTCGCCGGCATGCCGCTGTTCATCCTGGGCATGGGACGATGGCAGGATTACCCCATCGAGCCAGTGGTCGAATATCTGCAGCAGTTCAAACAGAAGGGCATCCCGGCAACCGTCGGGTGTAGCGTCAACGCACGCGTGATGCGCGATGGTCCGGTGGAGTTGGTCATCAAGACGGCCCGCCGCTTCATCGACAAGTTGGGCCGCGACTTCAACCTCTCTTCGGTCAGTGCAGCCAGCACGCCAGCCGACACGCCTTCCCACCATGTACACGCGCTGATTGCAGCAGTGCACACGTACGGCCTGCAGCCGCTCGCCGAGAACTTTGACGCGGTGCCCTTCACCGTCCCCGAACGCGAGACGTTCGCCGAGTATGTGGACAAGATGAGTAACGGGAAAGGGCTGTCATTCTAGCCTGAACACAGGCGCCGGATCGTCAAGGCCCGGCGCCTTTCCGCCTGGAAGCGGCGCGTGCGCTCCGCAACCGGCGCGGCGCAGCATGCGCTAGACGGCGAGGGAGTCCGATGATCAAATTCACGGCCGAACAGAGAACCTATAACGTCGCCGGCGTCGAGATCGGCGGACAGCCCGGCCAACGCCCGACCGTGCTCATCGGCAGCATCTTCTTCAGCGGTCACAAGATCGTTAAGGACAACCTCAGGGGCGTCTTCGACCGGGACAAGGCACGCGCCCTGCTCGACGCCGATGCGGAGGCCTCGGCCCGCACCGGCAATCCGCGCTTCATCGACGTGATCGGCGACACCGGCCCCGCGCTGATCAACTACCTCGAGTTCGTGGCCCGGCACACCGATGCGCCGATGCTGGTCGACTCCTTCTCACAAAAGGTGCGCCTGGAGGCGCTGCGCCACTTCGCCGGCACCGAGGTCGCGCCGCGGCTGGTCTACAACTCCATCGCGGAAGACTACACCGAGGAGGAGATCGACTGCCTGCGCGAGTGCGGCGTTAAGAGCACTATCATCATGGCGTTCAGCACGACCGCACCCCGGCCGAAGCAGCGCATCAAGCTCCTGACCGAGACGCTGCTGCCCGTGGCTGCCAGGGCGGGGATCGAGAACATCCTCGTGGATCCGGGCGTGCTCGACATCGCCAGCATCGGCTGGACCGCGCTGGCCATACGCGAGATCAAGGAGACGCTGGGGTATCCCTGCGGTTGCGCGCCGTCCAACGCGCTCTTCACGTGGGAGAAGCTCAGAGCACAGGGGCAGCCCGCGTTCGAGGCAGCTGCGGCTGCGACCTTCACCCTGACGCAGACGCAGGGCGCGGACTTCGTGCACTACGGCCCCATCCGCAATGCGCCGTGGGTCTACCAGGCGGTGGCGACCACGGACGCCATGACCGGCTATGCGGGCCGCATCACGGGCGTGCGTCCGGTCACCGACACGCATCCGCTGTATCGCATCTTCTGATGACCGCAGCAGCCGGCCCACGCGTTGAGTTCCAACCGGTCGGCTGCCGCGTCCAGTGTGCGCACGGCAGTACGCTGCTGGAGGCCGCGATCGCCGCCGGCCACCAGATCACGGCAGTCTGCGGCGGCGAGGGCCTCTGCGGCCATTGTCTCGTGCGGGTGATCAAAGGCGCGCTGTCAGAGCCTTCCCCCTCAGAGCGCGATCGTCTCACGCCGGGGCAGCTGGCGGAGGGCTTCCGGCTGGCCTGCGCCGCCCAGGTGTTAGTGGACTCGCAGAGATACCACCGCGCGCCGCTCG
>CAZMIS010000076.1:0-12860 GCA_964566325.1 uncultured Anaerolineales bacterium | reverse complement strand
CAGATCGACCAAGATGGCGTATAACAGCCAAGTGGCCCACACTTGGAGGGCCACACCGTTCTGGGCGCCCACCCAGAAGTAGGCCAAGCCCAGCAAACGCTTAACAAGGGCATAGGCGTCCTCGATGCGCCAGCGTTGCCAGTACAAGGCGACGGCATACGGTGCCGGGAGCCGCTCCCGGTCCAGTTCATTGGTCAGGTAGCGGTACCACGTGCCCTGATACAAGACACTGATCAGGCGCACCAACTGGCGTTCGTCGCCTTGGCCGATCCAGACCAGGGCCTCATGCACGGCGGCCGTGCGCTGCACGTCGCGTTCAACGATGTAGACCAGATTGCTCTTGGCCCGGGTCAGCCAGGTCACCTGGGCGGCGGCGAGTTGGGCAAAGACCTTGAAGTTGGTGTAGCCCAGGTCGAAGATTACCAAGCTGCCGGCGGTCAGCGCCGCCAGCAGTTGCGGCCAGCAACGTTGATCATGGGCCTGGGCATCTTCTTCATACCAGACGTGGCGGGGCAACCGCGACGCCAGGTCGAGCAACGCCGTCATGCGCCCCGCCAAGGGCTGACTGTCCGCTTCGCGCAGCAGGCCCACCTTGCGCAGCAAGGCATCCAACGTGGAGCCATCGTGGATCAACACTTGGCGATAGTGGCGCTGCGCCCAGGCAATTTCGGGCGGCAGGGGCCGCTGCCGGGTCTGCCAGCGCTCCTGCAACTGGGGTAAGATCGCCAGTAACAGGCGCAGAAACAACTCGGCTGGTAAGGTGCGCAGCCGTTCGGAAACGGCTTGTTGGCTGATGCGTTGGGGCGTGGCCCACAGCAGGCCTTCCGTGCGCAACAGGCGCACCAGTTCGTTGACACCGGCAACCTGGCGCCAGATCATGCTCAACACCAGGGCCACCATCACGGGTAGGTTCAGCGTCCGCTCCCGTAAGCCCAGGTCGTGATAATGCGTGACTTGGGCCAGCGTGGCGGGCTGGACAATCTCGCTCAGCCGCTGGCTGATCTGCGCATCAGGCGGCGCCACCGGCGGCCGCTTACTGCGATCACGCTGGATGGCCCGCGTGTGGCGCACTGAACTCGATTTCTTGGTCGGTTTGTTGGTCGGCGTCTCGCTCATGCCCCTATCATGAGGCAAAATCCCGACCACGCCAAACTTGACAACCGTCTTTTTCGCTTAACTTGTAACCAGTGACTTAAGTGGAGCGTCTTCGGCCCTATGAGCGGATACTTGCGCAGTTTGGATTGGGTCGCGTCTCCTATTCCAGTAACTCCAGATGGGCAAGATCACCACTGTCCAACAGCGCACGGAACGCGGGGCGCAGCCAATAGCGACATTCCTTGGGCTGCTCCTGGATCCCCCGTGGCAGGTCAATCCCGAGCAGTCTGTTGAGTGGCATAACGTACCGGGCCTTGCTCAACGGAACGGATCAATGAGACCCTGCGAAACGGCATTAAGAATCGGCATCAGCAGCGTTCTACCGACACCAATCGGATCGTCCTTGAACAAAAGCGCCGAAATCCGCGCAGTGCGTCTGTACTCATCGAGATCATACGGCACCCAAGTATGTCTCATCGCCATTTTGCCGGTATAGGGCACACTGCCCTTCAGACCAGTGATGGCCACTGCCACATCAACCATGCCCACATAACCTGCCCTGCGATACAACTCGCCCAGCAGGGCAATAAAACGCACGATGTTTCCAGCAACCACTGGTGGGAAGAATAGGTAACCTTCGTGCTGCTGTGCTGCTCTGCCACAGAAGAGGTGACCTGTGCCATCGAAATCGGCCTGAATTGTCAGAGTATTAGCAGGCGCATCGGCGTCATCGGGCCCATTGGGCGCTGAAAGCCACCCCAGAAAACCATCCGAGCGATGTGTCCACCGGGTAGGTCGATCGAAGTCAGGGGAGTAGTTTCGCGCGAAGAGTTTTGGCGAGCTCACGAGCGAGATCAGATCATTCAGCATTGCTGGGACAGGTTGTTCTTCTCTCGCGGCTCGGCCTAACAATTCGTCGTTGCGGGCCACCGGACGCGCAAACGCGTGCAAGTACGCAAATCCAGGGCGAGGCGGTAGCGGGGCGCGCTGGATCTCATCTGCCAGCAAGGCTTCTCGATCTACTTCCCATCTTCGCCGACGTTCGTACAGCCTGGCCACCTCGCCTTCACTCAGGGGGAAGTTACCGGTCGCGGCCCGGCCGTAGTAGCGGTTCTCGCCCTTCACCACCACCATGTGCGGCGCTCTTTCGGATGGGGGCACGAGCACTACGATGTAACCGCGTGACGCATCGGCCGCTGTCGGAATAGCTGCTATCGAGATCTCAGGGGATTCCGCAATCGCCATCTGTGCGACTGAGCTAATGCGCTCTCGTTGGCCGGCGAGTTGGATGGGACTGAGGATGGTTGGTCGTCCCCGTGGATCCTCATCAATGCCATAGATGAGAACTCCACCGTCGTTGGCCATGGCGGCAATATCCTTCGCGATCTCGGCGTTCTTTGCTGGAAGCTCTCGCTTGACATCAAAGACGGGGCTTTCCTCCAACAATCCGGATGTGACTGCGTCTACAATTTCCTGCTCGTTCTTCGGGATCCACATGGTCAGTCCTACGCTCTCCACTTGGCAAGTGCCTCCTCAAGCGGCCGCACTCAGCATTGTGTCTTCATTGATCTCGTTCACGATCCCAGCCTCATTCGTGTTTCACCCGTTGTTTTGGGCTGTGGTCAGCTTGTGGTGGCATCCTGCGCAATGTCACCCGGCAAACTGGCCTCGCGGTACATTGCCAGCAACGGATCCACGACCTTGAGTGCCACCGCCTCGGAGTCCGGCAAATCGGCGAGCCTTATTCCCACCCCTGTCACGTGGAAGCTCAGATAGCTGTCCCGATGATCCCGCTCCTGCGCGCCCCTCCCGGCCCATGGCGGCCCGCCAGTCAGAGCCGCGTCTGCCACATGCGTCGGGGTCTGTTCAACGTTGCGAGGCCAGTCGTTATCCTGCTTCGCTGATCGCACCATAGACGTAATCGTGCCGAAGCGAACCTCAGGATGGTCCAGGCCACGCTCGCGCAGCACCACCATCACAAACGCGATCGGCGGGGTATGTTCGTCAACCGACGTAGTGCGTTTCTTCTGATCAGCAAAATGCCTGAAGAACGCCGCGAAGTAGTTGGCAACCACAGGCTGAGGGGTGGCCAGGCTATACGACGTCCGGTTGGTGGTGAAGCGATAGCTGCCGCCGGGCTGAAGACACTCCAACGCTTCGGCAGCTTCCCCTACTTGGGTTTCGACATCCTTGATCAAGCCCAGCGCTTGCCGGTGTAACGTCTCAACGAAGTCATAGGCGAGCTTCACCTGTTGAGCCAAGCGATCAGCATCGATGCTCATAGAGCGTCTCCTCCCTGGCGATATGGCTGCCATTCGATAGGTTGCAGCAAGCTGAGCTCGAAATCCTCAAGCTGGGTGGAGTGTCGTTCTCGTCGCTTCGCCTTTCCCGCCGCGGCCGCTGAATACGGGCGCCAGGCAAGCGCTCCCAGGCTGGAGGCATCCAGATTCGTAAGTTCCTCCCAGCCGGTTTTCAGAGAAGCCATGGTGCGCGAGCGATAGATGAGCGAAGAGGTCCAGGCCTCCGCGGGAATGCCGGAACTTCGCCACCTCACCATCACACTCTCGATGCGCATGCCATCGTACGGCACCAGGCCGTGCAACTCCAGGACTGTGCATGCATCGGCCAGCAACCGGTGAGTGTGTGCGGGATGCCCTTGATCGGCGGCTGCTTTCCGGAGGATCAGATAAAGCCGCTGCCAGTTTGTCCACCGCAGCGAGTCGGGAACAGCGGCAATCATGTCAGCGGCCCCGGCGCTCTGGCTCTTCGCAACTGCTTTGCTCACCCCCTGAACGAGTGACTCGCCCGCGGGCTTCGGTTCAAGTGTGTGCGCTGTGAGCACTAATAGCCTATACTGAAGTCCGTTCCTCCTCGCCTCGTTGAAGCCGATCGTGAACTCACGCCCAAGTTGGTCGTACTCTTCGTCCAACGGCGAGTGGTACTTGGCTTCCAGCACAACCAGCCAGCCAGCGCCGCTGAGGACAGCATCCGGTTCCGTGCGTCCTCGAACAGACTCGCTCTCCTCAGAGCTATCGGCGGAGCCGGTGTCCGGGTGAGCGGAGGTTCGGAAGCCAGGCGGTGTTGCATAGGTGGGCCACAGGGCTGTTTCTACGGACTCATTCTCTGGTTGGATTCGGGCAAGCTCCGCAACTATCGCAGCCGCCAGCGGGCTGGGCAGGTAGCCCAACAGCCCAATGGTGCTGGACGTCAGGACATCTTCCATTCCCTCGAACTCCCGAGGGACTTTGTGGTGGATCTGTGCCTGGAGCATGCCGAGACCACTCCCTATGGTGTGCCTTAGGCGAACAGCGCCAGGGATCTGCGCTGCGCATCCGTCAACACTAGAGCGGGATTCTGAGCTGTCGGGTAGATCTCGGCCGCATCCCACAATGCCCGTTTGATGCTGGTCGCTTCGTAGATCTTTACTCCAGATCGATTGAGCTCAGTGATCAACTCCCGAGAGTTGAACAAATAGACTGCCTCGATCACCCAAGGGCGCATGGTCTCGCGAGAGCTCTGTGCGGGACCCCGCGGGCCTGTCAGCACGAGGTAGTAGTCGCATGCGCAATCCGGATTTACGGCCAAGACCCCTTCGTTTTTCGGGTACCACTTCACATCGACTGAGCAGCCGTCCAGGGCACCGCCACGGAATATCCCATCGCTACCCTTGTGGAATGCCGTGGTGTGAAGCTGCACACCGAAGATCTCTCGCGCCAGATATTCACCCACGTGCCCCAACTGCACAGGCCTGTGAATCAGACCGGCGATAACGCTGTCCAATGCATTGTGAGCCTTGATCAACTGGCTCAACAGCACCAACTCATCCACTGCGCACCACCTTCCGGCCTGTGTCCTGTCCTCAGAGGGCCCGGGCTGGCCTCCTGTTTCGTGTCCCTCAGTCTGTCAACCTTCCTAACACCTTCTCCGCCTCATCCCGCGCGACCGCGGACGGCGCCTGGTCGATGAAGGCCTTCAGCGTCGCGATCACCGTTCCCCCGCCGATTCCCTGCAGCGATAGTGCGGCCAGCCAGCGGAGCTGTTCATCCTCGTCGCCCAAGGCGGCGACCAGGCCGCCGATGGCTTCAGGTGTGCGCTGTCGGCCCAGGGTGAGCAGCCGGCTAAGGCGTTGGCTGCGGTTGCCCTGGGGCGGTGAGGGGATCAGAACCGGCTGCGCTGCCGGCTCCGGTCGGGGCGTCGGGCGTGTGGACTCTGTCTTGGTCGATGCAGCAGGTGCGGCCGCCGTTCCGCCGAACAGGGCAGGCTGACCGGCATCCGCCTCGGGTTCTACCGCCGGAGCGGGTTTGGCAGCCGGGGCGGGAGCCTGAACAGCGCCGAACCGAAGCGGTTGGGGCGTGGCAGGTCGGACAGTTGCCTGGTATGTGGGGCCGGTCTCGGCCACCCGGCCAGGCACCGCCGCCATCTCTTCCCGGTAGTTGCGCACGACGACCGGCCCCAGTTCCTCCTCCAGCTGATCCCACGCTTCCAACACCAGCCGCCTCGTGCGGTACTCGCCGAGTGTCCGCTCTTCCTTCTCCTTCAGCACCCGGAACGTCTCGCCGGGGAAGTCGGGGCCGTAGACGTCCTTGGGGTCGAGGATGTAGCGCAGCTCGTCGCGCGTCAGGCCGTACAGCCGGGCGTAGTAGGCGTCGAGCTCGGCGCGCAGGAGTGCGCGGCGGTCTTCGTTCCACTTGGCGGGCGCGAACGGTGCAGGGCAGGCATCGCCTCCGGCCCAGTCAGGCGGGTCCCAAGGATGTCCGCCCGTGGCATGGAGCCAGGCTTGGTGCTGTTCTTCCAGCTTCGCCCGGAGCGCCTCGTCGGCATCAGCCCACAGATCGACGGCGAACGGCGCCATGTCCCAGGCGGTGTAGACCAACTCCAGGACGCGTGGGGCGATGAAGGTGCCGTCTGTTGGGCAGTAGGCGGATGGAGAAAGGAACGGAAGCTGCTTGAGGATGAAATAGCTCAGGGAAGTGCCCCCCACTTTCTGTCGGGTCACGTAGTCCAGGGCGAGGGTGTTAGCATTCGCCAGCCAACATGCAATTTCGTGGACGCGAGTTGCACGCTCCAGGAAAACAAGCGGTATCTTGTGTCCGATTCCAGTACGCGGCAGCAGACTGAAGATGGCAGTCCGCTCGACAACCACATTGGTGACGTCTCGGAAACCCAACAACCAGTGGTGATTCCACCCTTCCAGGCGGGCTTGAACCGACTCTTCGGGCACCCAATACCGCGGTGTTGGTAGATCATTGGGATCAGCGTAATCGACCGAGTACCAGCCCTCGTATTTTCGGGATAGGCGTCCGGCTGAGTTCTCTCGACCGATTAGTGATGCAAAGCGGTGGTCGAAGTGCCAGATCATCTTGGCTTCGTAGAGCGGGAGAAGACCATCGCCGGATTCGGAACGGAACATGCCGCTATCGTTTGCCATATCGATCATCCGTAGGAAACGGATACCCCATGGGTTTGACTTCGAACGCTCATCCTCCAAGACAGGCACGCGGCGATAAATGGCCAAGGTTAGGTTGGCATCCGCTCCGCTCCGGAAGATAGGCATCGTGCGAGTGTTCGGACTCAGCAGTTGAAACTCGGAACTAGTCAGCGAGAAATGCCGCTCGGTTTCACCCAATTGGCGGAAGTAGCGGCAGAAGAACACCAAGTCCGGCTGCGCGATGCTAAGGGACACGCCCGCCATGGACAGGATACAGAACTTGAACTCATTGTGAACATCCGGAAAGATGAACGCTTCGTTCTCAAAACCAGCGATTTGTCCCAGGGCCCGCTTGGTCACCAGATCCCCGAAAAACATCTTCGTCGTATCATCGGTGCAAATACCCGTGGGCAAGATAATGCCGGCCCGACCATCAGGTGACAGTAACCGACGCGCTAACTCAGCGAAGAGAGCGTACGTATTCACGTCGCCAACGGCGGAGAGTGGGAAACGCCCCGAGCTGCGGACGAATCTGCTCTGAGCTTCCGCCATATGCTTCGCTGTCTCAAACTCGCCTTTCAGTCCCGGATTCGTCTTCCCCAGAGCTTCAATTAGCCGCTGCCGAGCAGCCTTGTTGGGTGCGCCAGCCACCTCTGGGGCGCGTGCCGCGAAGAACTCTTGCTCCTGCAGCTTGATGCGTTCCCACGGAGGGTTGCCCAGCATGACGGTGAAGCCACCGGCCGCGAACACGTGCGGGAACTCCAGCGGCCAGTGGAAGAACTGGTTGCGCACGGCCAACGCCCGCGCTTGGGCGATGAGGCGAGGATCGGCCGCGCCGGGCTGCCGGCGATACTCCTGCAGGGTGGCCGTGGTCGGGATAGCGCCCGCGGTGATGTTGCCGGCGGTCAGCGGCGTGAAGAAGGCGGCAGTCCACAGGTCGCAGGCGGTGTGTTGGCCATCCTCCTGCTGTTGCAGCTTCCGGTAAGCGGCTTGCTTGCGGCGTACCTGGGTGGGGGTGTCTTCCGGGCTGTCAAGCTGCGCCTGCCACTGGCGAACTGCCTCGTCGAGAGCTGCCTGTTGCTCCTGGAACGCTAGGCCCAATTGTCCTTCCCGCTCTCGTTTGTTGCGTCGTTTTAGGTCACGTGCCGTGGGCTTGTCGTCGCCGGTCACCGGGTCGAACGCCTCATCAGGGATGCCGTCCTCGATCACTTTGAGATCGAACACCCCGACCAGCGAGTCGCCGCACTTGATGTGCGCATCCAGGAAGGTCAATGGCTTGCCGGGCGCGTGTCCCTCGATCCACAGCGCCACCTTACACAGGTCCACGGCCAGCGGGTTCTTGTCCACGCCGTAGATGCAGTGGATGATTGCCTCGCGCGTCCAGTGGCGCACCGCCTCCGGCGACGGCTCATCCTCCCCGGTGGCGACCTGGGCCAGCGACCGGCCGATCCGTCGTGCGGACGCCAGCAGGAAGTGGCCGGAACCGCAGGCGCTATCGCAGACGCGAATGGCCAGCAAGGTCGCGATCTGCGCCTCGCGCACCTTGGTAGCGGGCTCCGATCGGCGCAGGCTCTCGGCCGCGGCCTTCAGCCGCTCGGCAATGACAGGATCGAGCGCCGAATCCAGCGTCTCCTTCACCAGCTCGCGCGCCGTGTAGTACGAGCCGGTGGTCTTGCGCTCCGTTCCCTGGACGAACCCGAATCGGGGCCGCCCACCCGCCGGCGATGAGATGACCGGGTACTCGTCGAGCAGGCTCTCGTAGACGCTGCCCAACTCCTCCACGTCCAGCGCGGCGTAGTTCACCCGTCGCCGGATCTGCTCCTTCTCGGGCGTGAAGTAGGAAAGCTGCCGGATGGCGCTCAACAGATCGCGGTTGTTCAGATACGCGGCTTCCAGGTGCCGTGCCCGGCTGACGTCGAACAACTCGCCGTTGAGCGCCGGGATGCCCAACGCAGGTGCCTGGTTCTCGTCGCGCAGCACCTGGAACAACGTGCGCAGGCTCAGGTAGAGATCGTCGAACCGCTGCGGCCCGCTCAGCGGCGCCTCGGCCAGCCGGCGCAAACGGGTGATGCTGTAGTGGTCGAGGTAGTAGACGCCGCGGCCCTGTTGGGGCGGGGTCACCCAGCCCAGGCCTCCATTGCCCGCCGGGTCGGCCAGCACCAATAGATTGCGCTCCTCGGCCACCATCAGGAAGAGCAGGCGGTAGATCAGGTAGAGGAGTTGCTGGTAGTAGGCTGAGGCCGAGAGATTCCCCTCGGCCACAGCTTGGCGCAGTTCACCGTTCTTCGGATGGCTCAGGAACCCGTTCGCCAGGGTCAGGATCGCGCCTTCGACGGCCTTGCGCAGCCCATCCCGGATACGGCCGCCCTGCTCGACCGCCGCCTGATGATAGCTCTCCAGCAGGCAACGACCGCCGTCCTCGCCGGCAAGGGCGAGCCGGGTGCGGTGCGCCAGGCGGTAGAAGAGGATGAACTCGTCCAGCCGCTCGCCGTCCAGCATGCCTTGCAGGTCGAATTCGATGTATGACGGCCGGCTGAAGTAGACGGAGTCGCGCAGCAGCCGAAAGGTCGCGCCGTTGGTGACGATCCCCCAGGTGTCGTCGCTGCGGTTCAGATAGTCCTGCACCAAAGCGTGGGGCGCCATCGTGCCGCGCCCGGCCGGCGGCCGCTCGCCGAGCTTCTGATCGAAGGCGACGATGTGGACGGGGGGGCCTTTTTCATCATCCCCCGCCCGGTGCGAGATCGCATAGTTGCGGCCATCGGCCTCTGCCGCCCGGCGCTGGAAGGTCAGCCGGTAGCCCAACGCCTCCAGCAACGGAATGATCCACGCCTCGCGCGTGGCCGAGGTCAGCGACTCGCCATCCTTGGCGCGCGCCCGGCGGCGCTCGAACGCCTCCCAGTAGGCGCGCACGTCGCTCCAGACCGCGGTGACCTCATCCACGAGCGAACGCCGGGCATCCAGCCCGAAGTCGGCCGGCTTCTGGCCGGAATGCTCGTGGATGGTTTCCAGAAAGTCGGGCGACAGCAGCCCGCCCTCGATGCGGATGGTGAGAAGCGTCATCGGCTCACCCCATTCGGTACCATCGGCAACAAGACCACAAGGCCCAACAAATCGGGCGGCGCCTGCGGTTCGATCTGCATCAGCTTCGCGGTGGAACCCACCAGATCCGCCAACCGGCTGTGCTCCTCCGCCAGCCGCGCGGCACGCGCCGACAGCATTGCGGCCAGCCGTGCCTGCAGAGCCGGCCACCAGCCCAGCGTCTCTCGGAGCACCTCCTGGCGCTCGGCGGTAGGCACGGACACCGCGTCGAGCTGCCCGTCCAATAGGCGCTGCGCTTCCGCAGTATCCAGCTCGCTCACATCGGGATGCACGCCGCGCAGGCTCCAGGTGAATGTCTCCTCCGCCAACGAGGCGGCGTCACCGTCGCCGTCGAGGTGCAGATATCTGAGGCGCAGCAGGAAGAGCGCGGTGCGCCGTGTGACCAGATGCGTGCGAACCACACCGCAGCGCGCCACTTTCCGATCTCCCTCCGCGGGATGGAAGGCCATATCCATCAGATGTTCCGCTAGCCCTTCGATCAGCGGGTGGTTACGCCCCACGTAGGCCAAGCCTGCGGGCGTAGGCGAGAGAAACGTGATCGGCCACGGTGTGGGTGCATCGCCCAGCCTCAGCCGCACCGCCTCCGGCAAATCGCCCGGCAGCAGATCGTAGCGGCCGTGGCCGCGCTCGATCAGGCCGAAGGGCAGCCGTTGGCTCGCCTGCACGAGGAAGCGCCGCACGTCCTCCGGGCTCCCCAGCACTGCGTCGGTCTCCCCTAGCGCCCGCTGCACCTCTTTGGGAGAGATGGCGCGTTGGGCAAAGCGCGTCCGGCTCTCCTGCTCGCGATCGGCCGCGGCAGTCCATTCCTCGTGCACGCGGTGCACCAGGCGGCCGGCGTCATCGCTCTGGTCAAAAAGCGTCATCTGGCCGTCGTAGCGCGTGGAGCGTTCGAACAGCGAGTGCAGCACCGCTTCCATCACAGTTTCGCTGTCCATCGGCACAGGCACATGCACGCCCAGCTCCCGGTAGATGTCGCGCGCCTTGCGCAACAGCACATCCAGCACCGCCCCGTCCACCGGGTTGTCCTGCCCGAAGATCATGATCGCCTTGACCACCTTCGCCTTTTGGCCGAAGCGGTCCACACGACCCTCGCGCTGTTCCAGCCGGTTGGGGTTCCACGGCAGGTCATAGTGGACGACCGCGGAGAAGTGCTCTTGCAGATTGACGCCCTCGCTCAAGCAATCGGTGGCGACGAGCACGCGCACCGGCGCGGCCGCCAGCGAATCGATCTTGAGCCGGCGCTCATCCTCCGCTAGCGCGCCTGTGACCGCAACGATGCGGACTGATGGAAACCGCGAGGCAAGGGCTTTGCCAAGCTCCTCAGCCACATAGTCGGCGGTGGCGATGCAGCGGCACCAGACGATGGGTTGGTAGCCGGCTGTCAACAGCCCGCTGGTCACCTCGATCAGCTTCTGGAGCTTCGTGTCTTCTTTGCCGCGCAGCGCGGAGGCGAGCCCAGCGAACCGGCGTAGCCGGCCCTGGTCGGACTGCCCCCACGCAGGGTCGCGCTCCTGGGCGTCGAACACGGCGCTGGGCGGCGCATCGTTCGCGGCCTCGGCCTCGGTGGGATCGTAGACCAGCGGCGTGAACTCGGCGTCCACACCGGCCGCCCCCCAGTCATCCATCTCACCTTCACCCGCACTGGTTGCGCCGCCCGCTCGTTTCAAGAGGGCAACCTGCGCCGCGGCGGGCGACGAGGAGACACAGCGCAGTAGCGCCAGCACCGAATAGAACCGCATGCGCTGCTTCCAGCCGGACAGTGTTTCAGCCGAACGCACCATCTCGCCGGCGAACTCGTAGACCTGCTCGTAAAACTTCCGGTAGGCGGGCGAGAAGCGGTACGGCTGCTCCGCGCCCTCCGGATCGCGCACTGGGAAGGGAGTATCCTCTCCCATCCAGTTCTGCACATCGGCGCGGCGGCGCTGCACGAAGTGCTTGGCGAGTAGTCCCATCTGCGTTTCGCTCAGCGCCGACAGGCTGAGGAAACGGAAGTCGGGCCGCAGCAACCCCAGCAGCGACTGGAAGGAGGACTCGACTCCGCTGTGCGGCGTTGCGCTCAGCAGGATCAGGCTGCGCTCGGGCTTCTTCGCCAGGTCGAGCAACAGAGCATGGCGCTGCTGCTGGGCGCTGGCTCGTCCTGCGGGGGGCTGGGCCGCGCCGTGCGCCTCATCGACAAGCACCAAGTCCGGGCAGTGCTGGAGGAAGGCGGCGCGATAATGGTCCCCCTTGACCGTATCAATGCTGGCGACGAAATGACGGAAGTGGGCGAAGATGGAGCGATCCTGGGGTGTCTGGCGCTCCAGGCGAGCGACCGTGCCAGCCCGGATCACTACCGCCTCTATGTGGAACTTCTCGGCCAGCTCGCGCTGCCACTGCTCGCACAGGTAGGGCGGGCAGAGCACGGCCACCCGGTGCGCGGTCCCGCGATCCAGCAGCTCGCGCGCGATCAGCGCCGCCTCGATGGTTTTGCCCACACCCACGTCGTCAGCGATAAGGAGGCGCACGGTTGGCTGCCTGAGCGCCATCACCAGCGGCACGAACTGGTAGGGTCGGGGCCGGACCGACAGGTGGCCCAGCGAGCGGAATGGCGCTGCGCCGTCGCGTTGCAGCAGCCGCGCGGACTGAGCAGCAGCCGCACCGCCGCATGGTCCTGGACGTCCTCAGGCGACGGCAGCGGGAACTGGGCCGGCTCGATGCGCTCGTGGGACGCCTCGTAGGCCATCAGGTCGGCCAGCGGCTTGACGACGCCGCACACCTCCCGCGCGCTGCCGCCGATGGGACGCAGCAGGACCAGGTTCGGGTCGTCGGACGGGAGGACGACCCATTCGCGTTCGCGGTAGCGCACGAGGGCGCCAGGGGTGGTGTCGATCATGCCGACACCTCCTGCGCGCCGAAAACGTCGCTGTGATCGAGCAATCTGGCCTCAATGTCTTCGTCATAACGGATCACGACGACCCGATACCCGCGTGCCTTGAGTTCCCGCCGGATCGCCTCGTCGCTCGCCCGCTGCTGCGGTTCGTCGTGTACGCTGCCATCGCAGTAGACACAGACCCCTGTACCATCGCCCTGGTAGAAGAAGTCCGGTACGGTCATCACATCGGGCACTGTGTACTGTGCGAAGTCGGGCAATCGCCGCCCCGTGCTGTGCAGGAGATCGAGCAGAGTGCGCTCCAGCTCCGAGCGGCTGTCGGTCAGTTCACGCAGCCAGCGGTAGTGTGCCTCGTAATCTCGCTCGGTG
>CAZMIS010000075.1:0-12890 GCA_964566325.1 uncultured Anaerolineales bacterium | reverse complement strand
CCTTGGTTGTCTCGTTCAGGATGCCCATCAGCATGCGCCCGAACTCCGACCGGGGCAACCGATAGAGCGCCATGTGGCAGATGGTGTCCTCCGGCAGGCGCTCTTGGATGATGTACAACACCGTGTGACGATTCGAAGCATCCGGCACCTGCATGGTCGTCGTGGGTGCGACGCGCACGCCTGCGCGCTCGCCCAGGGTCTTGACATAGCGCCGGTGCAGCGCTTCGAACCGATCGGCCTCCTCCTTCGAGCGAAAGACGGGCAGTCGCTTGAACACGACGTCCGGTGCGCCGGGACCTTCCGCGAGGAGCACCGTGCTCATCTGGCCGTAATCGAGGATGCGGACGGGCGCCGCGCTGCGTTCGGGCCGGCGGAGGTCCAGTCCGGCCTCGAACTGTGTCAGGAATTGGAGGTCCACCGTTGGGCCCGTCATGTTGGCCTCGTGACCTTATGCGCTAGCTCAGATACTCCGGGCGCACCTTGCGTACGACCTCCAGGGAGGCCAGTGCCTCCGGCACGGTCAGCTCGAAGACCAGGGGGCCGCCGTAGCCTGCCCGGTGCACGTGGTCGAGGAACCGGCCCAGGTCGAGGTCTCCGGTGCCGAGGGCCGAGTGGTCCTTGCCGTACACGATGTCGGCGCCCGGAATCCAGCGGGGCGAGTCATGCAGGTGAATGTTGGCAAGGCGTGGAAGCAGCTTGTCGAGGGTCTCGAACAGATCGACCGGGCCGGAGAAGCCGCACAGCACGTGCCCCGTATCCAGGCAGTAGGACATGTCCATCGCCTCGACCAATTCCATGGTCAACTCCAGCGGAAACTCGATCGTTTCCACCGCGAACTTGCGCGATGGCACCCCGGTCTTGCCCACGAGCGCCTGGAGGCTCTGCAGCGCGCGGGCCTGGAACTGCCTGAGGATGACGTAGCGCCCCATTTCCGGCAGAGCCATGCGATAGAACTCCGCGGCCAACGAGCCCGTCGCGTGGACGACGTATGCTTCGACGTCCAGTGGCAGGGTGGCGCGAACGACGTGCACCATCGAAGCGACTGAGCCGGCGCGCACGGGTTCGAGGAGCGCGGAGGGCTCGATGGACCAGAGCGGCAGGTGGACCGTGTACTTCAGGCCGGTTTCGGCCTGGAGCGCGGCCAGCCGTTCGATGGCCGGCGGCGCATAGGTGTGGGGCATGAACATCACCAGGTCGCCGCCGAGTTCCACCGGGTTGAAGCCGTAGTCATGCAGCTGCCTGGCGAGCGCAGCGTGATCGAAGCCGGCCACGTGGGCCGGGATCTGCGCGGGCGCGATGTCAGGAGGAATCAGCGCACCGATCTGCAGGGCCATGATACCGAAACGCATGAGACGCCTCACGATAATGGGTTGTGGCCGATTATAGCATGGCGTCTCGCGTCCGTGCAACGAGAAATGCTCAGGTCATCCCGCGCCTATGACGCCCCTGCCGAGAGCATCAACAGCGGCGCGCCGTTCTCCCCAAGCAGGAGCAGTTCGCCGCCCTGGAGCACGCCCGAGCGCGCGGCGAGCAGCGACTCCAGGAACTCGACCTCCTGCAGGCGGACTGCGCTGGGGCAGCTGTTCCGGGAGAGCAGTGCGGGCGCCTTCACGGCCAGGCTGCCCCCGTCGAACGCCAGGCGTGCGCGATACTCATTGCATCCTGTGGAGCCGCTGATGGCGGCGCCATCAGCGCTGATGACCAGTGTGATGGCGGATCCCTCCTGCAAGGCATCGGGCTGCCCGGCGATCGTCAGGGATGTCACCGTCCATCGCGTGTTCGCCAGGGACTCGCCTGAGACAATCGGCGCGGGCGTCGGCTGTGCGACGACAGGCGCAGACTCTGTAGGGGCCGGCGCCGGCGTCTGAGGCATGCCGGTCGCGGTCGCCGCGGGCGGCTCAGCTGGCTGCGGAGTCGCCGCCATTCCCCCGGGTGACTCTGCCACTGCGCCCGCAGCCGTCCTGAATCGCATGGTCCCGGCCTCCTCCAGCAGGAAGAAGACCAGTTCCCCATCCTCGATTTCGTAACGATCCAGGTTGTAAAGCTGGCCCAGGAATTCCGAGTCGAGCGAGTCGGGCGGACACGCCATCTTGGTCGTGCCGATGGCATCGAACTTGACGCGCTCCCCTGTCAGCTGGTAGAGACCGCTGCCGAAGTTGCAGTCGGCCTGAATGATCGCGTTACCGTCGGCCCCGAACTGAACGGTGTACCGTGCTGGATCATCGGTCGTCAGGGTCAGCCCCTCGCTGAATGCCGATGAGATCCATTCCCAGGTCGGCCCGAGCAGCGTGGACCCGGAGACCAGCACCGGCGCCGCACCGGGCGCGGCGGGCGCCTCGGCGGGCGCTTCTGCGGGCGCCGCACCGGGCGCCTCCACAGCGGCCTCGGCTGTTGCCTCCGGCGCCGGCGCGGGTGTTGGCGCCAACGGCGCTACCGGCGTGTCCGGAGCAGCCAGCGGACTCACGGGCGCCAGGGGCGAGAGCGCGGGGTCGGGGGCGATGATGCCCGGAACGAATATCTCCTCCGCCGGCCTTGTCGCGGTGGGCTGCACGAAGTCCAGGGGTGTGCAGGCTGCGCAGACGATCACGGCTGCGACAATTGGTGCGAGCTGGCCAACCCGTTTCAGCGGTCTCCACGTCAACATATCATCTCCTTCCCGGCTCGAAGCTGGCCACCATTTGAAATTGCGCGTCATCTGCGCTAGAATCGCGACAGCGACGTTCGTCACCGGTGTGCCGCCATTGTAGCGCAGAATGCGCTGCGCGTAAACGGCGGGCGCCGGCAAACGGGGGGAGAACACCGCATGGCGTGGAACCTGCTCATCCTTGCCCTACTGATCGTCCTCGCATACCTGTTCCTGTCGCTCTTCGTTCGCAGCCTTCGTTCGCGAAACCTTATCGGGAGAGTGCTCGGCGCGACGGTCTCCGTCGCGCTCGGCGCCGCGGCCGTTGCGGCGTTGGGCCTCGGGTTGGCCGGCCTCTGGCGCACCGAAGCCCCCCGAAATCGCGCCATTGCCGACGTCCAGGTGTCTGCGACGCCGGAGCAAGTCGCGAGGGGGCGGGAGCTGGCGCAGTCGTGCGTTCCGTGTCATTCCTACGACGGTACGCTCGTGCTGAACGGGGGGCAGGAGAACCTGGCCGCAGCGTGGGGACCGCTGAATGAGGTCCATGGCGCGAATCTGACGCCTGGCGGGCGCCTCCTCCGCTGGAAGGACGGCGCGCTGGTGCGTGCGCTGCGCGAGGGGGTCGACGCCGACGGTGTGCCGCTGATGGTGCATCCCGCACACCAGTATTACGGCATGAGCGATGCGGACGCAGAAGCCCTGGTCGCGTACCTGCGCAGCCAACCGGCTCTGCGTCACGATCAGCCGCGACGCAGCCTGAGTTTCGTTACCTTGCTCAACGTGGCGTTGGGCCGGCTTGGGACGGCCGAGCAGCCCTCGCTGCCGGCCTCACAGTGAAGTCGAGTTGCGTTTTCGGGGTGCAACGGTATACTATCCGCATGGCAGTTGCGTTGTGGGAGCCGTTCATCGAAGGGCGGTTCACTCACTCTTATCGAGAGCCAAGGAGGATCAAGCATGGCGAGTCTGATTAGGATCGAAGGCATCGGCGAGGTCTACGCCAGGAAGCTGCAGGAAATCGGCCTTGTCACCACTGAAGCGTTGTTGAAGAGGGGGTCCACCCCGAAGGGCCGCGAGGAAATCGCCGAGCAGTCCGGGATCGACGTCAAAAGGATCCTGGAGTGGGTGAACCGGGCCGATCTGTTCCGGATCAAGGGGGTCGCCGAGGAGTATTCCGATCTGCTGGAGAACTCCGGCGTCGATACCGTGCCGGAACTCGCGCAGCGGAATCCTGCCAACCTGCACGTCAAGATGACGGAGGTCAACCTGGCCAAGCAGCTGGTCCGCCGCCTGCCCACGCAGGACGAGGTCGGCCGCTGGGTCAAGCAGGCCAAGGAATTGCCCCGCGTCGTCACGTACTAGAGAGCGAAAGTCTCACCTGGCCGCAAGGCGGGGCGGGCTGGCAGGCGATGATCTGATTCGCCGGCCTTCGCAGGATGATGAGGACCCGCCGGACCACGGCCCGGCGGGTTTTGGCCTGCTTCAGGCGGCCTGTCTGGTCAGTGCGCGCAGGATCTCACCGGTGTAAGTGCGGTGAAAGTCATCGCGCTCGTACATCTGCTGTCGTATCTGGGGGTCGGTGAAGCCGGCTTCATGCAGGTCGGCAGCGTAGAGCTTGCGACATTCCAGGATCAGGGTGGCCTGTTCGAAGGCCACGGCGCCCGATGCGGTCGCGAAGGGCGTAAGGCCGGTCTCGCGGATCTTGTCGACGTCGCGGCCTGAGTGCGCGCCGCAGTACTCGAGCGCCTTGCGCCACGACTTGTCGAAATAGGAGAGGGTGTAGGTCTCGCCCGTCTCCATGAAGCCGTAGGTGTGGCGTTGGGGCCTGATGAAGCAGATCGCCACGTCCTTGTTCCACAGATGACCCCATGCACCCCAACTTGCCGTCATGGTGTTGAATGCGTCGATCGTTCCCGCCGTGATCAGCATCCACTCCCTGCCTACCGCCTGGAACGGATTTTGGCTGAGCCGGGCGGGTGGGACCTCGATGAAGGTAGCCATGGTTCGCCTTTCTGATGCTTGGTCGCATCATCGTTGTTGATGGGAGTGTAGCGCCGGAGGTCAAAACGGCCAAACGGCCCAGCGAAGGACGTTTCACGTCAAGGAGACCGGAATGACCGATGAATTGGAATCGATGAAGGGGGCCGTGCCGCTTGCGCTCCTCCAGAGCGCACAGGACGTTGAGAAGGCATTCCTTTCCGGAAAGCGCGACCGCGGTGCGGACCTCGAAAGCGCGGTCCGCATCTTTCTCGAATTTCTCAAGGGCTTCGAGTTCTTCGATGTCACCGGCCCGTGCGTCACGGTGTTCGGTTCCGCGCGCTTCCCCGAGGACCATCCTCACTACCGCCTGGCACGCGCCCTGGGCCGCCGCCTGGCGCAGGATGGGTACACCGTGATGACGGGCGGGGGCCCAGGCATCATGGAGGCGGCAAACCGCGGGGCGAAGGAAGCCGGGGGCAGGAGCATCGGCGCCAACATCATCCTGCCGCACGAGCAGGGGGCGAACCTTTACATGGATCGCTTCATGGAGTTCGACCACTTCTTCGTGCGCAAGGTGATGCTCGTGAAGTACTCGTGCGCCTTCGTCGTTCTCCCCGGTGGCTTCGGCACCCTGGATGAGGTGTTCGAGACCGTGACGCTGATGCAGACGGACAAGATCTTCGATTTCCCGGTCATCGCCATGGGCACCCAGTACTGGACGCCGCTGATGGACTTCCTGCGCCGCACCCTGGTGGCGGAGGGCACCATCAGCCCTCCGGACATCGATCTGATCCGAGTGACCGACTCGGTGGACCAGACGATGGAGTGGATCGCGCAGGCAGGGTGCGCGCACAAGGCCCGCTAGGTGCGTGCGCCGGCAGTCGCCCCGTAGAACTCCGCCATGCCGCGAACAGCGGCGCCGATGAGGGCCGCCTTCGAATTGAGGATCACGTGCACGGGTATGCGCGTGAGGACGTCTTCGAAGCGGCCTTTGTCGCGGAAGGCGGAGACGAAACTCGGGTTGTCCGCCAGGCGGCCGAGTATGCGCGGAGGGATGCCGCCGCCGATGTACACGCCTCCCGTTGCCAGGACCTTCAGCGCCAGGTTGCCGGCCTCGGAGCCCAGGATCGAGATGAAAGTGTCGATCGTGAGCTCACACAGCGCGCAGGGCCGCTCCTCGTCGAGTGCGGCATTGACGATGACGGGGGTAGGGTCGGCCGCTGCTGCGAGCCGGTCGGCCAACCACGCCGGT
Organism: uncultured Anaerolineales bacterium; assembly: GCA_964566325.1. Taxonomy (GTDB): domain Bacteria; phylum Chloroflexota; class Anaerolineae; order CG2-30-64-16; family CG2-30-64-16; genus JALOOB01. The sequence continues at coordinate 7,038 of CAZMIS010000075.1, read as the reverse complement.
TCTTCAGTCGCGCCGCTGTCACGCAGATACGCGTAGATGTTCGGAATGCCGAGGCCCGAGCACACGCGCTCGAAGCTGACATGCTCGTATCTCGACATCATGTAGCGCAGGAGGCCGATCTGGCGCTCATCGATCGGCGCAAAGTTCGTATGACCGCCCTCTGAGGCGTGGGTCTGATAGCGCAGGCCATCCCAGAGCAGGAATGCCTCGCCCAGGCCGGTGCCCGGAGCGATGACGGCGATGGCTCCGCCGCTGACAGGTTCGCCCGGAATCAGCGTGCAGATGTCCTCAGGGGTGAGGTGAAGGACGGAGCTCGCGATGGCGTCCAGGTCGTTCATCAGGTGGACTCGGCGCACGCCGAGGGCGGCTGCGAGGCGCGCTTCTTCCATGATCCAGGGAAGGTTGGTGATCTCCGCACGGTCCTGAATCACGGGCCCCGCGACGCCGAAGACGGCTGCTTCGATCGGCAGCTGGACCTCCGCCAGGAACGAGCCGGCAATCTCCTCCAGGCTGTCGTGGTCCGCACTGCGATACGTCTTTTCCACCAGCGGCTCGTGTGCGCCTTGCTCCGTGGAGAAGAGTGCCAGCACGGTCTTCGTGCCCCCAATATCGCCTGCCAGGAGCATGAGCGTCCTCCTTTAACCATAACCCGAACCGATCGGGTGTGTCAGCGTACGTCCGGCGCCTATGGCGCGATGGCGAACAGGCACTTCAGATAGGCGCCTTCAGGGAAGCCGATGGGATGGTCCAGCGCGTGGCCCGTGCGGGCGATCTCGCGCAGCGGACGGCCCGAGGCAGCCGCAGCCCGCGTTACGGTGGCGAAGAACTGCTCGGCCGTGACACGGCTGGAGCACGATGCCATGACCAGGATGGCGCCCTCGATTGCCACGTCGAGGGCCAAGCGCGTCAGGCGGCCGTACGCCCGGCGCGCAGCATCCACCTCGGCTTCCCGCTTCGCGAACGCGGGCGGGTCCACGATCACCAGATCAAACCTTCGCCTGGCCTGTGCGTACTCCGCCATCTTCTCGAAGGCATCGCCGGCCACGACGGTGTGCCTGCACTCGGAGACCGCCACGACCCGCCGGTTGAGCTCGAAGTTGCGCTCCGCGGCGGCCAGGGCCGGCGCACTGGCATCCAGGCTGATCACTGAGGGTGCGCCTCCGCGTGCCGCGTAGAGCGAGAAGCCGCCGCTGTACGCGAACACGTTCAGCGTCGACTTCCCGCGCGCCAGCGTCTCAACGCGGGCCCGGTTCTCCCGCTGGTCAAGAAAGAAGCCGGTCTTCTGACCGCGCACGACGTCCGCCTCGAAGCGAAGGCTGTTTTCCGAGAACGCCACCGGCTCCTGCGGCTGTTCGCCGATCAGCGCCGTGCCGTCGCTCAGCCCGAAGAGGCCATCCGGCTGTGCGAGCAGCTCGCGACTCAGGCGGAGGACGAGCCGGGCAGGGCTCAACGTCGACATAATGGCGCCTGTCAGCTGGTCGAGCCAGGGCAGCCATGCCATGGTGTACAGCTTCAGCACGAAGGTCCGATCATACCGGTCGATCACCAGGCCGGGCAGGCCATCGTTCTCCCCGTGGACGACCCGGTATCCGGTCGTGCCCTTTGCCGGGAGCGAGCGGCGGATGCGCGCAGCCTCTGCAATGCGTCCTGCGAACCAGGCGCTGTCGATGGTGGCAGGCTCGCCGTGCTGGAGGATGCGTACTCTCAGGGGGGAAGCGGCATCGTACAGGCCGATCGCAAGAAAGCGCCGGCGGTCGTCGAAGACCACGGCCAGATCGCCTGTGCGTCCTTCGCTGCTCGAAACGATCGACCGGTCAAACAGCCATGGGTGGCCCGAGCGGAGTGCATGTTGGGCCATGGCCGTGATGCGCACGGCGATACGCCTGCCGGCAGGGCGGGGAATGTGTGCGAGAGACGTTTGCATGCAACTCCTGGCACGAGCAGCGACAGATGCCCGATGGCGCCATTATAGCACGGCGCGGACCTGTCAGTCGTCGAACTTCGACAGTCCCTCTCGCAGCGCATATCTGGCGGCCTGCGTGCGATTCGTCAGGTGCAACTTGCCGAGAATATTGCTGACGTGCGTGCGCACGGTGCGCTCGCTGATCACGAGCCGGGTCGCGATCTCCTGATTCGACAGGCCCTCGGCCACCAGGCTGAGGACCTGGGTCTCTCGCTCTGTGAGAGGCTCCTCGATCGGGGCAATCTCCTTCGGCTTGTGCAGTTCTCTGATGACGCGGCGCGCGATCGCAGGGTGCAGTGAGGGTTCGCCTCGTGCCACATCGCGGATGGCCTTCAGCAATTCCTGGGGCGAGGCGTCCTTGAGCAGGTAGCCCAACGCGCCGCCCATGATTGCCGGAAAGACGCGCTCATCCTCCGCGAAGCTGGTCAGGATCAGGATGCGCGCTTCACTGTCGATCTTCCTGATTTCCATCAGCGCATCCAGGCCGTCCTGCCGCGGCATCACCAGGTCGAGCAGGGTCACATCGGGGCGCAGGGCCTGGTGCTGCCGCACTGCCTCCTCGCCATCTGCGGCTTCGCCGACCAACACCATGCCCGGCTCAGTCTCGATGAGCGCCCGCAATCCCTCGCGTACGATCGCGTGGTCATCGGCTATCAGAATGCGAATGCATTCGGGCTTAGGCATCTTCACCTCAATCCCAGTGGGAGTCACTCGTGGGAACCGTCACCCTGACGACGACGCCTTGCTCAGGCTGCGCGACGATGTCCACCCGCCCGCCGAGGCGCTGAGCCCGCTCTTGAAGGCCGATCAAGCCCAGGCCGCCCTGTCCCGTGGCAGTCTCGCGCGCGAATCCCCGGCCGTTGTCGCGGACTTCCAGTGTTACCTGGTGGCCTTCGGAGCAGAGTGTCACCTCGACTGACGTCGCCCCGGAGTGCTTGAGCGAGTTGTTCAGGGCCTCCTGGGCGATGCGATAGAGCTCCGACTCGATGCGGTCGTGAAGGATGGGCCTGCCCTCGACGACCAGGTTCGCGGCCACGCCGGCCCGAGCCTCGACCGCGTCCAGACGCTGCTTCAGCGCACTGACGAGTCCGTCGCGCTCCAGCATCAGCGGTCGCAGCTCATAAACCAGCAGGCGCATTTCCTTGAGCACCTGCTGAGAGGTGCTGGCGATGCGGGTCAGGTACGCCATCCCTCGCCCGGTGTCTCCGGCGTCGATCTGCCTGCGCGCCGCTTCGGCCATGAGCATCAGGCTGTAGAGTGACTGGGTGACCGAATCGTGCAGGTCACGGGCCAGCCGCTGCCGTTCGTGCATCACCGCCAGCTCGTGGGCTTGCTCGTAGAGGCGGGCATTCTCGATGGCGACCGAAGCCTGATTGGCGATGGCTTGTACCAGGCTGGCGTCCCGCTCCGAATAGTGGTTGGGCGCTGCATGCGCGATGCCGAGTCCGCCGATGACCTTCTCGTTGACGACGAGTGGCACCCACAGGATGCTGCGCAGTGCGCCGGCCTGTTCCGGGATCGAGCCGATCGCAGCGCGCGCGATAGCGGCCCCCGGCTTGCTGCTGTTGACGTCGGGAATGACCAGCACGCCAGACTGTGCCATCAGCTGGCTGCGCAGCGCGGGCTGGTTCAGAGTTCGCACGACTGGCTCGGTCAGGGCAGTCGACCAGGGGCTGCATTGCGCCGCCAGCACCAGCTGGTCGTCCTCCAACAGGAACAGGGCCGCGGCGGTGTTGTCGATCAGGCGTGATACCCAGTTGACGACCAACTCCAAGCGCGGACGCATCTGGAGTGTTCCCGAGATCTCGCGCGAGAATTGTAGCAGCGACGACAGCTCGTGCGTGCGCTCGTTCACCCGCTGCTCCAACAACTGGTACGTGCGCACGTTCTCCGTGACGTCGCGGATGACGCCCAGGATGTGGGGCTGGCCGCCGTACATGAAGCGCCCGGCACGGATTTCGATGTCGAACGGGACGCCCTCCTTGCTCACGGCGACGGTCTGATGCTTCATTCGCTCCCCGCTCCGCGCGAGCCTGAAGTAGTGAATGACAGACTCCCTCTCCTTCGGCTGGAAGAATTCAGCAGGATCGAGATGGAGTAACTCGTCGTAAGAGAAGCCGCTCATGCTGCACGCAGCAGGGTTCGCATCGACGATCGTGCCGTCCATGGCGACGATCACGATGCCATCGGTGGTTGACTCGAAGATGGCGCGATACTGCTCCTCCTGTTCGCGGCGGGCCTGTTCGGAGCGCAGCCTCTCGGAGATGTCGACGCCGGCACCGATGCAGCCGATGATGGCCCCTCCTGCGTCACGCAGGGGCTCAATGTATCCTTCGAAGAAGACGTCAGCCCACTGATTGCGATACTCCACGCTTTCACCGGCCAGGGCCCTGCGGTGAGCCTCCAGCACCCGGTCGATCTCCTCGTCGTTGCCTTGATCCGAGCTGGTCACCAGCTGGCCTACCAATGCGCCCGGCTCGCGTCCCAGGGAGGACAGCCCTGCGCCCTCCAATGAGGTGTAGCGCAGGTCGCGGTCGGTGGTCCACAGAATCGCGGGCACCTGCTCGACCAGAATCCGCAGTCGCGCCTCGGATTCACGCAACGCCAACTCGATTCGTTTTCGTTCTGCGACCTCGTTTTCGAGGGAATGGACCGCAGCGCGCAACCCAGCAGTGGCTTCGGCGACGCGCAACTGCAGGTCATCGCGGGCGGTTCGCAGTGCCTCCCGTGCGCGTTCCTGTTTTGTCACGTCCGTCAGGGACAGCACGAGTCCCTGGACTGCTCCCTCTGCGTTGGTCACCGGCGCCAACGTCCAGTCCCAGTACGTCGTGCCTCTTTCAGGCTGGTCCGGGTAGGTGAAGGGCCGGGCCCGATACTCCACGGCCTCCCCGGTATCGCGCGCGCGCTCGAAGATCGCCCTGTTTTCCTCGCTCGGAAAGAGGTCGAAGTGGTTACGGCCCAACAACTCGTCGATTCGGAAACCCGTTCCCGCGGCATAGGCGCTGTTGGCCTTCACGAACCGGAAATCGCAGTCCAGATAGGCCAGATGGGTGCGGGTGTTCTCCATGATGGCCGACAGCATGTCCCGCTCCGATTGGAGCGCGCGGGCAAGCTCTTCTGCGCGAGATCGCTCTCCCTGAACTTTGGAGAGCGCCTGGCGCACGAGGGTCTGGCTCTCCCGGGGATCGCCTTCCACCCGGCGCGGGTGACGTGAATGGTTCATGATTCGGGCCCTATCATGGTTCTTCGCAGCATGAACGCCCCTCGTCTGCGGGCAGTCGTGTTCGAGGTTCGCTCATTATACGGGAGGCGCGGCGAATGGCCAACAGGGCCGCGCGGTTGATTTTCCATCCAGCCATGGCATAATAGCCCAGTAACCACAACGTGAAGGGATCGTCGATGCAGGCACCAGTCAGTTCACCCGCATCTGAGGCCACCCGCGCCTCCATCCAGGGATCAGGCGGCCAGCGGCCCATCATCCAGCTGCTCAACGTCACGAAGCGTTTCGGCAGCGCGGCTGCGGTGGAGAACCTGAGTTTCACCATCGAGGAAGGCGAGATCTTCGGCTTCATCGGCCCGAGCGGCAGTGGCAAGACCACCACGGTGCGGCTCATGAACGGCGCTTACCAGCCGACGGAGGGCAGTGTCACCGTCTTCGGTCGGCCGGCGCATCGGATGTCGACTGCCGAGCGCGAGCGCATCGGGTATCTGCCGCAGCTCTTCATCCTGTATCCGAACCTCTCCGTCAAGGAGAACATCGACTTCACCGCGTCGCTGTATGGGCTGAGCTGGTGGGGCCGGCGCCAACGGCGCCGCGAGCTCCTGGAGTTCGTCGAGCTGTGGGACCATCGACGCAAATTGGCGCGTGACATCTCCGGCGGCATGCAGCGGCGGCTCGAACTGGCGTGCTCGCTGATCCATGATCCGAAGCTGCTCTTCCTCGATGAGCCGACCGCGGGCATCGATCCCATCCTGCGCGCCAAGTTCTGGGACGCATTTCACGATCTCAAGGCGCAGGGCAGGACGCTGTTTGTGACCACCCAATACGTGACGGAGGCGGAGTACTGCGATCACGTGGCAGTCCTGGCCCGCGGACGGATGGTTGCCATGGATACGCCGGAAGCGCTGCGCCGCAGCGCGTTTGGGGGCGAGATCGTCGATGTCAGATCGACACGCATCGGACATGCCACGCGGCCTCTGTTTGCCGGAATGGGCGGGGTTCGCTCCATCGACACCAGCGAACAGGGACGCGCACGCCTGGTGGTGGACGATGCCTCTGCCACGATTCCCCTGGTGATCGAGACCCTGCGCGATGCCGACTATGAGGTGGAGGGGATCGAGCAGTATCGGCCGACGTTTGATGAGGTGTTCGTGAAGATTCTGGAGCGGGAGGACGTGGAAGGTGATTAAGGCCATCATCCGCGTATCGTCGTTTCTGAGCAAGGAGATCCGGGAGATCCTGCGCCAGCCGTGGCTGGTCGTGCGCCTGGTGCTCGGCCCGCTCCTCATTCTCCTGTTGGTCGGAGTAGGCTACTCCAACCAGGCACGCACGCTCCGCGCCATGTTCGTCGCCCCCGTCGAGGAGCCCGAGGTCGCCGAGCTCATCGAGCAGTATGTGAACGATCTTGGCCCACAGCTGACCTATGTCGGGCAGACCGTGAGCCGGGACGAAGCGCTTACCCGGCTTCGGATCGGGCAGGTAGACATCGTCGTGGTGTATCCGCCCAAGGCGTACGAAACGGTCCAGGGAGGCTCGCAGGCCGTCCTCGAGGTCTATCACAACGAGATCGATCCGACGCAGGCGGCCTACGTCAGCCAGCTCGGTCGGGTCTACGTGAGCGAGATGAACCGCCGCATCCTGGTCTTGTTTGCGGCAGAGGCCAAACGGGAGAGCGCCGCGGCGAGATCCGACCTCGAAGAGGCGCGCCTCGCCGCCGGTGAAGCCCGCGCGGCGGCCCAATCGGGGAACAACGCAGCCGCGGAGGCCGCGCTGACGCGGGCGAGCACATCGATCGATCGTGCGACGGCTCTTCTCGCAGCGACGGCCCTGATCATGGGCGGGGTCGGCGAGGGCC
>CAZMIS010000074.1:0-12925 GCA_964566325.1 uncultured Anaerolineales bacterium | reverse complement strand
GCCGGGGCGGTCCCAGTTCATGGGCAGATTCAGCACCGCGCCGGCACGGCTGTCCTGGCCGAGGGCCCTGTACCAGTCGGGGGTGTCTGGGGGACTCATGGGATAGGGGGCCGGCAGGAACTCGAAGAGGACGAGTCCCAGCGCGATAGCGCCCACGGCCCAGCCTCCGCGCACGCGGCGCATCAGCGCGTTCAGGCCTCCGCCCGCCAGCACCCCCAGGGCCAGCATGACGATGACGTCCAGCCTCGAGATGGACCGCATGATGTTGACGAAGGGAAGCGAGCCGATCAGCCGGTAGGGCAGGGCGATCTCGCGTCCGCCGGACAGGAGTGCCGTCTGCCCGTTGATGTGCAACACCGGACCGAGCGCCAGCACAGCGAACGCCAGCGCCACCCAGCCCCAGACAGCCTTCTGGCCGCGCGGCCACCGAACCGCCAGGCCAACGAGGACCAGCGCAAGGACGGTGTAGCCGGCAAACACGGTGTATTCCGATGCCGTCGCGCTGAACCCTGCGGAACGCCCGGCCGCCCATTCGCCCCAGAGCGGGTGGAATTGCTGCGGCGTCACGAAGGCCAGCAGATCGGCCGAGAGCATGCGGCTCTGCTCCGCGCCGGGCACCATGTAGTCAGCCTGTCGCGCCTCCTGCACCATCGGCAGCAGGAGCGGGCTGAGGATCAGTCCGGCGCCCAGCCACACGCCGGCGAGGGCCAGGAGGCCACGGCCTGCCATCGCAGGGCGGCCCTGCGCCAGCCTTACGATGGCCAGCACCACGAACGCAACGGCGGTCAGGATGAGGCAGTAAAACGCGTAGTACCAGTCACAGAGCGCGACCAGGACCAGGAACAACGTTGCGAGCGCTGCTTCTCTCGCCAGCCTGCTGCGAGGGGCGGAGCTTGCGGCCCGGAGGACGCGCACCAGGTAGAGCGCATAGAACGGCAGCCACTCCAACGCGATCAGCTGCATGTGACCGAGGAGGTGAGCGAAGTGATAAGGCGAGAAGGTGAAGATCGCGCCGGCCGTCAACGCTGCCAGGCGGCTGCTGCGTGGCCCCAGCGCCTCGCGCGCCAGCAGATAGCCGCCCAGGCCACCCACGGCGAAGCTGAACACGACGACAGCGTTGTAGGCGGGGAGGAGGCCCACTGCCAGCTGCACGGGCAGAAACGTCACGCCGTTGAAGACGTTCAGGGTGTGAAACAGCAGACTGACGCCCGTCGGGTGATAGAGCAGGTTCGCGAACCAGGGCGACGTGAACTGCTCGACGAGCGCCACCTTGACCCACCACAGGTTCCAGTAGTTCTGCCAGCCATCGAAGCCATCGCCGGGTATGGCGCTGGCAAAGCGCGTCACCAGCGGCCAGGTCATGCCGAACGTGAGCAGGACATACGCCAGCACCGCTCCGGCGGAAGGAAGCAGGGACCTGCGGGCACTCTTCGATCGGGCCATGTCTCTGTCAGGCACGTGGGCTGCACCTCTGTGTTGCTGAACGCCCAGGGATCATGCGGGGGTTGGAACAGGAACGCGGCTGCGCGCCGCGGTTGCACGCCGGACCAGGTCATCTCCCCGCGCAAGCAAGGTGCTGACGCGCGCCTCTGCCAACCGGCGGAAGTCGTGATCGTGCAGGCTCGACAAGTTCAGGCGCACGTTGCGCCCGACGCTCAGCAGGGCGGCCTGGGCCATGTGCGCGCCGGCAGCAGCGTCGCCCCTCGCATTCCGGTTGCCCTGTTCGGCCGCCACTGCCGCGAGCTCAAGCACCTGCACGCATGCCTCGGCCACGGCCAAGGGGACGTCCGTCGCCTGCCGCATCGCGGCCTGGATGGCGTCGTGGCGGGCCGCCTGCTCCGCCTCATCGCGTCCCGGCAGGCGGGACGCCTGCATCACGCCCGTATAGGCGGCTGCATCGGCATCCACTAACGCCAGGAGGTCCGATGCCAATCGCTGCGACTGGGTGTGAATATCCTGCATCCCGGCCTCGACGTCCGCATATTTCGGACGCCCGATCGTCAGTGCTGCGGTCATCGAGGCCAGCGCGGCGCCCATCGCACCGGCGACCGCCGCTGCTGCGCCGCCCCCGGGCGCCGGGTCGCTGGAGGCAAGGTCGCGAATGAAGTCCCTGATGGTCAGGTCGATGAGTGGCGTGGTGCTCAAAGAGCGTCCTCCAAAGGGCGTGATGGGGATGTGCGACAGACCCGCGGCTCCGCAGGCTACCTGAGACTATACGTTGAAACGCAGTTGGCGTCAACCTGTTAACGGTGTGTTAACAAAAAGCAAATGCACTTGAAACGTATGGCTGCTATCATCGCAGAAGGCTTGTAATGGGCCAGCTTTCGTTGTGTTACAATGACGACGTTGGACTGCAATCAGGAGGATACACACGTGTATCGAGAGAATTATGGCAATGCCCGGTGGGGCCTCGGCACCGAAACGATCTGGCGTCCGCCGACGGATGTCTACGAGACCGACAGCACGGTCGTGGTGGTGATCGAGATCGCGGGCCTCGGCCCCAATGACTACGAGATCATGTTACAGGGCCGCTCACTGATCGTCAGCGGGGAGCGTCGCGATCCCGCCGAGAAGCTGGCCTATCAGCAAATGGAGATACGTCACGGCCCATTCCGCACCCAGGTGCACCTGCCGTGGGCCCTGGAGAGCTCAGGCCAGCAGGCCACGTATGAGAATGGTTTCCTGAAGATAACCCTGCCGAAGGCGCTGGTGCGGCGCGTGCCGGTCCGGACCGCGGCTGAGTCAGCAGGTGAAACGAACGAAGGTGAATCCGAATGAGTGTTGGCGAAACCCACGAATTGACCATCCCTGCCGAACTGCCGATCCTGCCCCTGCGGGGCGTGGTCGTGTATCCGATGATGTGGCTGCCCCTGACGATCGGCCAGGAGCGCTCGATTCGACTTGTCGACGATGCGCTGGTCGATGTTGCCGATCAGCGGATCATCGGCCTCTTTGCATCCCAGGACCCGGACATCGAGGAACCCTCGCCGGAGCAGATCTACCAGACCGGCACCGCCGCGATCGTCCATCGTATGCTGCGCGCGCCCGATGGAACCATCCGCCTCATCGTGCAGGGCATCGAGCGCATCCGCATCACGGAGTATCTGCAGGAGCAACCCTACCTGCGCGCGCGGGTCGAGGAAATCCCGGACCAGGAGGAGGAGCCTGACCTCGAGCAGGAGGCGCGCACCCGGGCGACGCTCGACTTGTTCCGCCGCCTGGTTTCGCTCGTGCCTCACATGCCCGAGGAACTCGAAACCGCCGCGATCAACGCAAGCACTGCACGCCAGCTGGCCTACCTGGTCGCTGCCAGCACGCGCATGGAGCCGGCGCAGGCGCAGGAGATCCTGGAAGTCGACCCGGTATCGCAGAAGCTGAACAAGCTCAACACCATCCTCTCCAAGGAGCTGGAGGTGCTGGAGCTGGGCCGCAAGATCCAGACCCAGGCCCAGGACGAGATGACCAAGATGCAGCGCGAGTACTTCCTGCGCGAGCAACTGAAGGCGATCCAGAAGGAGCTTGGCGAGGGCGACGAGCAAGAGGCGGAGCTGCAGGACTACGAGCATCGCATCGCCGAGGCCGGCATGCCGGCCGAGGCGGAGAAGGAAGCGCGGCGCGAGCTGGACCGGATGCGCAAGATGCCGTCCCAGGCTGCCGAGTACACGGTGATCAAGACCTACCTGGATTGGATGGTCAACCTGCCCTGGAGCAAGGGCACGCCGGACAATCTCGACATCGCTCACGCGCGCCAGGTGCTCGACGAGGACCACTACGGCCTGGAGGAGATCAAGGACCGGATCCTGGAGTTCCTGGCAGTGCGCAAGCTGCGCATGGAGCGCAAGGCGGCACGGGTGGCCGAGGGCCTGGAGGATTCGGATGAGGCTAGCGTCGACCATATCCGGCGCGAGCGCGAGGGTGTGATCCTGTGCTTCGTCGGCCCGCCCGGCACCGGCAAGACGTCATTGGGGCAGTCGATCGCCCGTGCCATGGGACGCAAGTTCGTCCGCATGGCGCTCGGCGGCGTGCGGGACGAAGCAGAGGTGCGCGGTTTCCGCCGCACGTACATCGGCTCGATGCCGGGCCGGATCATCCAGAACATCCGGCGCGCGGAAAGCCGCAATCCCGTCTTCATCCTGGACGAGGTCGACAAACTGGGACGCGACTTCCGCGGCGATCCGTCGAGCGCATTGCTCGAAGTGCTCGACCCGGAGCAGAACAGCGAGTTCCGGGATCACTACCTGGACGTGCCGTTCGACCTGAGCCAGGTGTTCTTCATCACCACGGCCAACTGGATGGAGACCATCCCGCAGCCGCTGCTCGACCGCATGGAGATCATCCAGCTCTCGTCGTATACCGAAGAGGAGAAGGTCAAGATCGCGGAGGGCTATCTCGTGCCGCGCCAGATCAAAGAGAACGGATTGCGCACGGACGAGATCAGCTTCACCGAAGACGCGCTGCGGCGCATCGTGCGCGAGTACACGCGGGAGGCCGGCGTTCGCAGCCTGGAGCGCCAGATCGGGCGGATTGCCCGCAAGGTAGCGACCCGGGTTGCCGAAAAGGGCCCCCAGATCGGGGCCGTGCAGATCACGCACGAGAAGGTGACGGAGTACCTGGGCCGGCCCAAGTTCCTCGAAGACGTGGCAGACCGCGTCGAGGCGCCCGGCGTGGCCACAGGCCTGGCCTGGACTCCGGTCGGCGGCGATGTGTTGTTCCTCGAAGCGACCCGGATGCCCGGCGGCAAGGGTTTCCAGCTCACGGGGCAGCTCGGTGACGTCATGAAGGAGTCCGCGCAGGCAGCGCTCTCCTGGGTGCGAAACAAGGCCAAGGCGTACGACATTCCTGAGGACTTCTACACGAAGAGCGACATTCACCTGCACATCCCGGCCGGCGCAACCCCGAAGGACGGTCCGAGCGCCGGCGTCACGATGGCGACCGCGCTGGTCAGCCTGCTGACCGGGCGCCCCGTGCGCAAGGACGTGGGGATGACGGGTGAGATCACGCTGCGCGGCCAGGTCCTTCCCATCGGAGGGGTCAAGGAGAAGGTGCTGGCAGCCAACCGCTTCGGGCTGACCACCGTGATCCTGCCGAAGCGCAATGAGGGCGACCTGGAAGATCTGCCCGACAACGTGCGTGAGAAGATGAACTTCGTCTTCGTCGAGCGCGTCGAAGAAGTCATCGCCGCGGCTTTGACGGATCGGAAGGCGGAGAGCACGATACCGCAGAACGGCCAGGAGGAGGCGCCTGCGCCTGAGACGCCTGCATCGCAGGCGACCGAGGAGCCGATCGTCGTAGCAACCCAGTGATGCCCCTGAACGCCGGGTTGGCTGATTGGATGGCTGGTCCGCGGGTGACACCGTTTGCGGGGATCAGCCATCCCCTTGATGGTTCAACTGTTTCACAAAATGAGTGCATGCGCAAAACTTGACATTCCGACCGAACTCCAGCATACTGTCAATCAGTACTGAGTGTACCGGGAACGATAATTCCCTGATTCAGGCTCGGCCCTTAGGACCGGGCCTGGTGTTAATGAAAGGAGTGGTACAACACACCTGTGCCCGAAAACAAAAGAATAAGAAGGAGCTTCCGGGCGCCTGAGGGTGATTGGCGGAGGGTGGACATCCATTTACACACCCCCGCATCGGCAGACTGGCTGGAACCAGGCACAACATACCTGCAGTGGCTGCAGAAAGCGGAATCCAAGGGCCTCGACATTGTGGCAATCACGGACCACAACACCGTGGAAGGGATTGCCAGACTGAGAGCCGAGATTGAACGGCTCACATGGTTAGAGGCTAATGACCGCTTGCGGCCGCAGGAACGGCGGGACCTAGATGAGTACCGTCGCCTGGGAGACAAAATCCTGGTATTACCGGGTTTTGAGTTCACCGCCACGTTTGGCTTTCACATCCTCGGCCTATTCCCGCCCGAGACTTCGCTCCGCAAGCTGGAATTGCTCCTGTTGCGCCTCAACGTGCCGATGGATCGGCTGGGTGAAGGCGTGACGGAGGTCGGTCCGACCACGGACGTCATCACTGCCTACCGGGCGATCCGGGAGGCGGGTGGTCTCGTCATCGCGGCCCACGCGAACTCCACACACGGCGTCGCCCTGCAGGGCATGAGCTTCGGCGGGCAGACGCGCATTGCCTTCACGCAGGACGCGAATCTCCATGCGCTCGAAGTGACTGACCTGGAAAGCGCCTCACGGCGTTCAACCTTGCGGTTCTTCGATGGCTCCAAGCCCGAGTATCCCCGGCGCATGCATCTGCTGCAGGGATCCGACGCCCACCGTCTCACGCGTGACCCGCGCGACAAGAATCGTCTGGGCGTGGGCGACCGCGTCACTGAGATCATGTTGCGCGACGTCAGCTTCGAGTCGCTGCGCGCGGTCCTCGAGGGCGGTGACTTTTCCCTCATGCGTCCCTATCGTCCGCCTGCGGAGGCGCCGTTCGACCACGTCGACGCGGCGCGCGAGCAGGGCCCGAACATCGTTCAGTCCTTTCACGAGAGCCTGTCGCGCGAGAGCGGCAGCCTTCAGAAGATCCTGTGCGATGTGGTGGCCTTTGCGAACACGAGCGGCGGCACCATCTACGTGGGCGTTTCGGCGGACAAGCAGCCCGTCCGGGGCGTCGATGCTCCTGATGATGCCGTGCTGCTTCTGAAGCGCGAGATCGAACGCAACGTCACGCCGCCCCTCGATGCAGCGGTGGACATCATCCAATCGCATGGCGCTCCGGTGCTGCGGGCCGTCATCCCCAACGGGACCGACAAGCCTTACGCATTGGGTCAAACGCGCGTCTACATCCGGGAGGAAGGGGAGACCGACGAAGCCGTGCGTGACGAGATCGTCCGGCTGGTGCTGGGCGCGCAGCGTCCTGCGCCGCAGGTGAGCGCACCGGTCGAGTCGATCGCACCTGCCGCCGAACGCGGGCTCAAGCCTGCCCGGACGCGTCCCTCGGTCAAGCGGCCCGAGGCGCCGCCCCACGCCGCGCCACAGCCCGCACCGAGTGTAGAACCTGTTGACGAGCGGGACGTGACGCTTCCGGCCATCGGGGTCGAGCTGGTCAGCATGGAAGAGCGAAAGGGCGGGCGCTACTTCGCGATCCGCGACCTGCGCAACGGCAACGTGGTGCAGAACGTGACGATCCACTCCGCGCGCAAGCTGTGGAGCTACGCCATCAACCAGCACCTGACCCATCCTGATGGTCCTGACAACGTGACGTGGCTGGGCGAGCTGGGCCTTTGGCAGGCAGCGCGACGCGCCAAGAAGTTGCGGTACGATCTCGTGCTGCGCATGCCCGATGGCAAGGTGCGCGTCTTCTACGGCGTCACGGCCGATGGCATGTCGGGACGGTGGTCCCAGTTCCTCCTGGAAGAGGATCGCCTGGAAGGTGACCTCAGCCAGGCGCTGCCGGTCGTCCCGATCGTTGATGAGTCCGACGAGGAGTCTCAGACCCACGAAGAGGCGCCAAGAGGCGTCCTGGCGCCGGCAGAGAACGGCGAGATCGCCGAGCCGGCGGCAGCCAAGTCGAAATCCCGCCGGGGACGGCGCGGCGGCCGTGGTCGCGGGAAGAGCGGCCAGGCTGCTGTCACCGAGGGCGAGGCCACGATCGAAACAGACGATGTTGAGCCTGTGGTCGCTGGGGTCGAGCCAGTCGTTGTTGAGCTGCCGGCGGCGCCGAAAGCTCAGGCGGCAGGCACCGTCTCAACCGTTGCTGCTGTTGCCGGCGCGGACGCCGCACCTGTGACCAAACCGCGCAGCCGGGCGAGGAAACCGAAGGCGACAGAAGCTGCGCCGGAGATCGTTGCAGCGGAGCCGCCGGCACTCCCGCCGCCCGCGGCGCTGCCGGAGACCGATCCCGCCGAAGCGACCGCCAGCCCGAAGCCACGTGCCCGCACGCGGACGAAGAAGGCGGCTGTCCCTGAGCAGGAGCAGCCTGTCGCCGAGAGTGCAAAGGCAGTCGCGGCCCCGGCAAAGCGTGCCGCAACCGCGCGGTCCACGGCCAAGCCGGCGTCCTCGGATGCCATGCCTGAGGCCATCGGCCAGGCCAAGCCCAGGAGCCGGGCCCGCAAGCCCAAGCTGCCAGCGCAGGAGTAACCCTTAACAGGGCGCCGCCGGCGGTGACCGGCGATCGATCAAAAACGGACAGGGCACGCAACGGATGATCCGGCGTGCCCTGTTTGATTTGGCGACGGAGCGATGGCGCGCGGCCCGGGTTCTAGGACCGGGGCACCAGGTAGAAGATGACGAAGACGATGAGCCCGAACAACAGCACGTCGATCTGGAGTGCGCGATCCTTCAGCACGACCACATCCGGGGGGTCGGTCTCCCCCTTGACGTGGATCAGATACAGGTATCTGAAGATGCCGTACAGCACGAACGGAATGGTCAGCATCATCAGGTGATTCTCGGGCAGGTTGGGTGCGGAGAAGGTGTAGGTGGCGTAAGCCATCACGGTGCTGGCGCTGACGAGTGACAGCATCTCATCCACGAAGCGCAGGTTGTACTCGGCCAGGATCTTGCGGGTGTTGGCGCTCTTCTCGTTCATGAGGACCAGCTCCTGGCGGCGCTTCCCGAGACCGAGGAAGAGCGCCAGCAGCACCATGCAGACGTACAGCCACGGCGAGAACCGCGCGGCATCGACCACCGCGACGCCCGCTCCCACACGCATGACGAAGCCGGCCGCGATGGTCAGGACGTCCACAATCACGATGTGCTTCAGGTAGAAGGTGTAGGCCACCATCAGCAGCAGGTAGCCGTACAGAATCAACGTCAAGGGCCAGCCGATGGACAGCGCAGCAGGCAGTGATCCGACGATGATGACCGCGGCCGCGATCAGCGCCAGGCGAGGGCTCAACGCGCCGGAAGCCAGCGGGCGGTTGCGCTTCGCCGGATGGAGCCTGTCCTTCGGAATGTCCACCAGGTCGTTGATGATGTAGACCGCGCTGGAGATGAGGCAGAAGAGAACGAATGCCCCCAGGGTGCGCAGGAACCAGTAAGGCTCGAACAGCTTGACGTCGAACACCAGCGCCGCCCAGACAAAGACATTCTTCGTCCACTGCTTCGGGCGCATGGTCTTGAATAGTAGTGCCAACTGGGATCGCTGGCGATGGTCTGCAGGGGCGCCAGGGGTTGTATCACCCATCTCGGACTGTGCTCTCCTCTGTCGTGATCATACCGCAGCGAGTAGTCAGCGTCAATTATCGATGGGCCGCTGCCCCGGACGTTCGCAATCCGCGCAGGCCATCATTGACAGGCGCGGCAGCACTGGTAGAATGACCAGCCATGAGCACCCTGGACCCCATGGACACAACGGACACCGCGGGCCCCAGTAACGCTGCAGACGCTGGCGGACGGGCCACCGACAGGGTGGCGCGCCCAGGCAAGGTGCGGCTCGACGAGCTGCTGGTCCGGCGCGGCCTCGCGCCCAATCGATCCCACGCCCAGCGACTGATCATGGCCGGCGAGGTGTGGATCGAGGACCGGGTGATGGATAAGGCCGGCCAACTTGTCCTGGAGGATGCCGGCGTGCGCGTCGAGCAGGGACTGCGTTACGTCAGCCGTGGCGGCCTCAAGCTCGAGCAGGCGCTGGAGGCGTTCGAAGTGTCGCCCGAGGGCTGGATCTGCGCCGACATCGGCGCCTCCACCGGCGGCTTCACCGACTGCCTGCTACAGCACGGCGCGGCGAAGGTGTATGCGATCGATGTCGGTTACGGGCAACTTGCCTGGCAGTTGCGCCAGGACCCGCGCGTCGTTGTCATCGAGCGGGTCAACATCCGGCACCTCGATGCGCTGCCTGAGCCCGTGCAACTGGCGGTCGTGGACGTGTCGTTCATCGGGCTCGGCCTGGTGCTGCCCCGCATCGCCTCTCTGCTGGGTCCCGGGGGGCAGGTCGTTGCCCTGATCAAGCCGCAGTTCGAGGTGGGCAAGGGCCTGGTGGGCAAGGGCGGGGTGGTTCGGGAGCCGTCGCTGCATCGCCAGGCCATCCGCAAGGTGTTGGGCGAGGCAGAGACGCTCGGGCTGGCCCCCGCGAGCCTGGTCCGCTCCCCGATCGTAGGTCCTGCCGGCAACGTCGAGTTTCTGGCGCTGCTGCGAGCCGGCCATGCGCCGGCAGATGCGAGCGTGGTCGAGCAGTGGCTGCACCGTGCAGTCGAGGGGAAGAAATGACGCCACAACGCCGCAATCGCCTCATCCTGGTCCTTGGCCTCGTCCTTTTGGTCCTCGCGCTCGTGTGGGCCGCGCGCAGTGCGCTGTTTCCGTTCGTCTTCGCCCTCGTGCTCGCCTACGTGCTGCTACCGCTCGTGAATGTGCTCGAGCGGGCGATCCGGTTGCTTGTGCCGAGATTTCGCGGTGCTCGAGCCGTGGCAGTCGTGCTGACCTATGTGACCGTCGCACTGCTGACCTTTGCGTTCTTCTCCATGGTCATGCCGGTGATCGGCCGGCAGTTCAGCTCACTGTGGGACAGCCGCCAGGCGATCATTTCAGAGCTCCAGGATTTTGCCGACCGGGCCCTGGTCTGGTACCACGATGCCGCTCCTGCCGAGATCCAGTCGCAGGTCGACACGGTGCTCCGGCAAGCGAGCACGCGGCTCGTCAGCGCGGTGCAGACGGGGCTCCTGCGGACCGTCAGCGCAGTCACCAGCACGGTCAGCTACCTCCTCGGCTTCGTCATCGTGCCGATCTGGCTTTTCTACGTGCTGAACGACCAATCCCGGTTCATGCGCACGAGCTTCCAGCTCGTGCCGGAACGCATCCGGCCCGACGTGATCAACATCGTGCGGATCGCCGACAACATTCTGAGCAAGTATCTGCGAGGCCAGCTCGTGTTGTGTGTGGTCGTTGGGGTGCTGGCGACGGCCGGCCTGACGCTCTTGGGGGTGAACTCGCCGGCTGTCCTGGGCCTGATCGCGGGCATCTTCGAGATCCTGCCTTTCGTGGGGCCGATCATCGGTGCGGTGCCCGCCGTCCTGGTGGCGTTGATTCAACAGCCGCTATTGGCGGTGTGGACCATCGTCCTGTTCCTGGTGATTCAGCAAGTGGAGAACGCCGTGTTGGTGCCGCGCATCTCTGGCAAGGCGGTCGAGCTGCACCCGGCACTGATCATGGTGGTGCTGCTCATCGGCAGCCAGGTCGCGGGGCTGTGGGGCGCGGTGCTGGCGGTGCCGCTCGCCGCAGTCATCCGCGATGTCTTCAAGTATCTCTACCTGCGCCTCCTGGATGATCCGCTCGATCCGAAGGCCGCCCTGGCACGCATCGGAAAGGTCGCGCTCCAGCTCGACGTCTGACCGGGATCGAGCCCTTCGGCCCGAGGGCGGGACGGGTCAGGATCGCTGCTGGGGTTCCTCGAGCACGGGTATGCCGAGGTCCATGAGTTCCGTGCGGAGGTCCGCTTCGGCCGCGTCCAGCAGCGCGGCCACCTCCGCAGCGTCACGTCCCCTGGCGGCCAGCGTCACGAAATCCGCCATGTCATCGCCGTACACCTGCGCCCTGGACTTGACGTACACCCGCGGGTGACGCCCGGCGATTTCATCGACGACCGGCGCCAGGACGGACTCATCCCAGACGGCCGTCAGGATCACACGTTCCTCATAGGCCTGCTGGCCGAAGAGCGCATCGAGACGCGGCGACAGGCTGTTCGTGAAGATGTCCTTCATCTCCGCGGGCACACCGGGCAGGCAGACGATCGTCGTCCTGCCGTGCGTCATAAGGACGCCGGGCGCCGCGCCACGCCGGTTCTCCAGCGGTTCGGCGCCCTCCGGGAGTTGGGCCATCTTGGCGCGGGCGGGTGACATCCCGGCGAAGCTGACATCTCCACGTGCGAACAACATGGCGTAGAAGTCCCGGACCATGGCGAAGGCCGCGGGGTTCTCGCCCATCCTTCTGCCGAGTGCGTCTGCCACGGCCGCTACTGTCAGATCATCCTGAGTCGGGCCGAGCCCGCCGCACGTGAGGATCAGATGCGGCGCGCGGCCGAGACTGCCGTGCAGGCCATCGGCGATCTCCTCCGGATCGTCGGGCAGAACGGTGATGCGGCGGACCAGGGCGCCGCGTGCGGCGAGCTGCTGGCACATCCAGTGCGAGTTGGAGTCCAGGACGTTGCCAGCGAGCACCTCGTTGCCGATGACCAGGAGTTCGACCCGAACGGTGGAAGTCATCACAATCATGCTCCTTAACGAACAAGGGGCGACCTGTTTGGTCACCCCTTCAAGATCAGCGCAGGGCCAGCTCTATTCGATGGTGCTGGCGGGGCGAATGCCCATGTAGACCTGCCCGCTGGCGAGCGTGCGCAGGATGGTCTCAGCGCCGGACCAGGGCATCTGGGCGGCCAACTCGCGCGGCGTCAGCGGCACATTGCCGCTGAGCAACAAAATGCGGAAGATGTTCGAGATGAGCGCGTTGCCTGCACCGATGAAGTCAGACTCCCTGGCGCAATGGCTGCGCAGGGTCTGCAACAGGGCATCTGTCCGCTGAACTTCAGCAGTCTCAGGGTCCACCCAATCAACGGATTCCAGGTTGCGATGGTCGGGGAAGCGCGCCTGGCAGTCGCGACAGAGCTGACCGCGCACCGCTACGCGCAGGTCCTTGCCAGCCTTCTCCCACCAGTCGTAATCGATATGGAACTTCGTTTCGAGCGACGGTCGTTTCCATCCAGTCATACGGTACTATCCTGTCCAATGCCCTAGGCAATCAAGCGAAAAGAGTTCTCAGGAAGCCGCTCGAGGCGGTCATCCGAGGCAAGTGCGGCGAACACCGGCTCCGGCGTGACCCGGCGCACGACGTTCACTGCGCTGTAGACGGTCTTGGCATGCACGCTGCCGGACAAGCCGGCCAGGTCGGAAAAGACCTCAAACACCAGCTGGGCCAGTGGCATGGCGGCGTAGGCCTGGCGCAGGTTTGCCAGCTCGTCGGTCTTATCGCCGCCGATGA
>CAZMIS010000073.1:0-12969 GCA_964566325.1 uncultured Anaerolineales bacterium | reverse complement strand
GTTGCCCCGCACGCCGCTGGGACGCACCATCGCGCCGGCGCTGGCGCAGCTGCTCGACGGCAGCCTTTGCGATCGTGCGGCAGATCTGGCGGTCGACCCGATCTACCAGCGCCTGATCGCACACCAACCGATCCTCGACGACGCGGCGCGCATGACGCTCAGCCTGCAGAACTCGCCCGCGATCGTCGCGATCGACACCGGCCTGCTTCCTTCTGCGTTTCAGGAGCCCTGGCGACAGGGCGAGACCCTGAGCGCAGGGGTTGCCTGGGGCCAGCCGCCGGCCTACGAGCCGGTCGAGCTGGAACAGCCCGCCCTCACCCTGCAGAACACACCGGTCGTGGTGGTCGCGGGATGGGGTCTGGCCGATGAGGCGGGCCTGGCCGCGGCCCGGCAACTCGCCCACGCGGTGGGCGGCGTCCTGGCGGGCGACGTGACCGCACTGGACGCCGGCTGGGTGACCGAGGACGAGGTGGTGGGCCTGACCGGCGCCACGATTGCACCGTCACTCTGCATCGCGTTGGGCGTGGACGGCGACACGAACTTCATGATGGGAACCGTTGACGCGCTCTGCGTGGTGTCGGCCCAGGTCGACGCGCAGGCGCCGATCGTCCCCTTCGCGGACTACAACATCATCGCGGACCCGGCGCAGTTCGCGCGCGAACTGGTGGCTGCGCTGCGTTGACCCCACGGCCGATCCGACAAACGAGCCCTCCCGCGCACGTGCGACGGGAGGGCTCGTGATGTCTCAATCGTGTTCTCGCGGCCTGCCGCGGGCCGTCCGGGGTCGGGGCAGTTCACCTCACCACTGGAAGCCCCCCGTGTAGCGCACGACCCGTCCGCTGAGCCCGACCGCATACCCGCCCAGCTTTTCCAGCGCCGCCTGCCATTCTTCCGACGCGGTGGCCTCGCGCAGCGAAGCGAGATCGTCCGCGACGAAGCCGAGAAGGCGCGCCGGATAATTGCCGTAGGACGTGTGCCAGGCATCGGTCGGCGTCAGGCCCAACTCCTGCGCCTTGGGGAGCAGTTCCTCCATGATGAAGCGGCGGTACGCGTTCTCCTGACCGGTTCGGATATTGTAGGAAAGCAGGAGTTTGACTTGGTTGCTCATCTCAGATCAACGTCTTCATGCGTAACATGCGATCCGCCAGGCCGCGCAGCGCGTTCGCGGTCCCGGCCTTACCGTCCCGTTCGAGCTGGCGCACCGCTGCGTCCGCGGTGCTGAAGAAGGTGCCATCCACCGATGGCAGATGCAGGCTGACCAGTTGCATCAGCTGCTCATCGTCCTGAGCCCGCAGCAACTGCTTGATCAGGTCCAACGCTTCTTGTTGTGTCATCGCTTGCTCCTGGGCAGTCATTATAGCGGAGCCCACCGGCGCAAGCAAGCCTATCAACCAGCCTGGTGATCGCTGCGAGGACGCCCATGTCTTTTGACACGTCATAAAGAGCCCTGTATAATGTGCTCTTGTCGGCTGGCAGGCCGCCGAAGTTCGTATCCCTCAAGGAGCAGAAACATCGTGGGGCAGGAAGGAAGCGCCCTCAACATTCCCCCTCGTAAGGTCGTCAAGACGCTTGCCGTAGGTCAGGAAGTTGAGGGAGTCGTGAAGCGTGTCACCGAATTCGGTGCGTTCGTCGACATTGGCGTGGGCCGTGACGGTCTCGTCCATGTCTCGGAGATGGCTCAAGGGCGGGTCTCCAAACCTTCCGACGTGGTCAAAGAAGGCGAACAGGTCCGGGTATGGATCAAGGAGCTGGACCGGGAAAAGAACCGGATCAGCCTCAGCATGATCGAACCGGGCACCATGACGCTGCGCGACCTCGAAGAAGGTGCAGTCGTGCGGGGCCGGGTCACCCGACTCGAGCGTTACGGCGCATTCGTTGACATCGGCGTCGGCCGGGATGGCATGCTCCATGTCAAAGAGATGGGCCGCAGCTTCGTCGAGAAACCCGAAGACGTCGTGAACATCGGTGATGAGATCGACGTGCAGGTGGTCGGGCTCGACCGCCGGCGTGGCCGCATCGACCTGAGCATCAAGGAACTCCTGCCGCCTGCGCCGGAAGCCGCTCCCACAGCGACCTACGCTCGTGAGGCAGTGGTAGAAGATCCTCTCTCGATCCTGGCCGAAGAGCAGTTCGTCTCGCCCTTCGAGGCCGCCCTTGAGCAGGCGAACAAGGGCAGTTCCGAACGCCGCCGCGAGCGCAAGAAAAAGACCGGCCGGACGTGGGAACTCGAGGACGATGAGGAAGAGGGTCTGATCCAGCGCACCATCGCGCACCACCGTAAGAGCAAGGGCCAGTAGTCGGCCACACCTGTCATCATTGATATTCGATAAGCCGGAGCTGTTGTTGATTAGCTCCGGCTTTTGCGCGCCTTGTGACAGGCCGGCAGGTCAGTCCAGGATGACCTGCACCAGCTCGCCTGCCGCGATCCCGTTGCTGTCCAGCGGCACCTCGATGACGCCCTCCGACCGCACCAGGGTGAAGATCAGGTTGGACTTGCCGAACACCGGCACGGCCCACATGTCGCCTTCCCGCTCCTCCAGGCGCACGCGCACGAAATCGGCGCGGCCGCTCGCGGCAGGGATGTTGCGCGCCAGCCGTGCAGGGATGACGTGCTGGCGCGGGCGTGCTGCGCCCAGCAACAGCCGGATGGTCGGAACCACGAAGACCTTGAAGATGTTGATGCAGGAAACGGGATTGCCGGGCAGCCCGAACACCGGCTTGCCGTCGCACAGCGCCAGGATGGTTGGCTTGCCGGGACGAATCGCCACGCCGTGCACGAGGATGCCGGGTTGGCCCAGCCGCGCGATGGCAGCTGCGGTCAGGTCGCGATAGCTCACCGAACTGCCCGCGGTGACCACCACAACGTCGGCCTCGCGGAAGGCCCTGCCCACCACGGCGTCCAGGCCCGCCTCGGTATCCGGCGCGATGGGGTAGTTGAGCGGCACGCCGCCTGTCTCCCGAATGAGCCCTGCCAGCGTGTAGCTGTTGATGTCGCGCACCTGGCCCGGCCCCGGCTCCTCGTCCGGCGGCACCACCTCGTCGCCCTGGCTCACGATGCCCACGCGCGGCTGCCGGGCCACCATAACCTCCGTGATGCCCACCGCCAGCAGGCCGCCGAGATCCTGGGGGCGCAGCGTGTGGCCTGCGTCCAGGACGACCTCCCCTGTGCGGACGTCCTCGCCGGTGTGGATGCAGTTCTCGCCCGCCGCCACCGGCTTGTACACCTCGATCGCGTGGGCCTCGAACCCGGGCTGGAGCGCCCTTCCGCCGAACATCGGCCCGCCCGCATGATGGGTCTGCTCGATCATCACCACGGCATCCGCACCGTCGGGCACCATCCCGCCCGTGTGCACGAGCGCGGCCTGCCCCGGACCGAGCCGGAAGTGCACCGCCCGGCCCATCGGCGCTTCGGCGACGACATCCAGGTATGCGGGCATGCCCTGGGAAGCCCCGTGCGTGTCGCCCGACTGCACGGCGTAGCCGTCGACCGTGCTGCGCACGAAGGTGGGCAGATCGTGCGGCGCGGTGGCGTTCTCGGCCAGGACGCGGCCCAGCGCATCGGCGACGCGAACGCGTTCGCTCTGCACGACGGGCTCAAAATGCCTGAGGAAGATGGCCCACGCCTCTTCGCCCGTCACCAGGTTGAGAAACTGTGCCATGGCGCTAACGGCTGCCCCCGCTCAGCAAGGCGATCAGGCCGATGGGGAAGATCGTGAGCGACAGCACGACCAACAGCACGACAACAGGCAGGACGACGGCGAGCAGCGCCCTGGAGACCGACAGCCGCTGGCTGGCAGCGGTTGCCGCCACGTAGATCACCAGCCCCCAGATTGCACCGACGACCGACAGGATGGGACCCGCCACTGGCACCCGGTCGAACACGGCCAACAAGTGCGGCGCGGCGAAGTAGGCGGTAGCCCCGAAGAAGCCGTGCAGAGAGGCGCGGCCGCCCAGCAGCTTCGCCACCAACATCACCCAGACGCCGTAGCCCAGCCAGGTGGCCAACACGGCCGAGGTGAGAGGGATCCCCGCGGGGGCGAAGGGCTGCGACAGCCAGCGGCCTTTTGCCTGCGCGATCTGTGCGATCGGCCGCGGCAGTGCGGTGGGCAGCTTCTGAATCTCCGTCGCGATCGTGCCCGCCATCAGCGCGCTTTCCTCCGCTCGCAGAAGGGCTTCCTCAACAAGTGCGTCGGGAAGGCCGGCTGCGCGCAGCAGCGGCGCCAGCCCTTCGCGGTCGAAGTGCACGCCAGGCTGCAACTCGGTCGGCTCTACGACCGGGGCCGGGCCGAACCCCCGGACGACGTCGATCACGAACGCCGGAAGCCCGACCAGCAGCGCAGCCACGACAATGACGGTGAAGCCCCGGAAAAAGGCGTCGGGCCGATCCTGCAGGCGTGCGAAAGCCGCATTGCGAAGCAGGAGCGCATCGCGGATATCAACCAACCAGGCCTTCATCGCTCACCTCCCCGCCAGCAGGCTGATGAAAAGCAGCGCGGCGCCGCCGGCCAGGAGCCCGAGGACCAGGTACACGGCGTACGGCAGCAGGGTCGCGGCCAGGGCCCGGCTCCAGGTCAAGCCATGTGCTGAGCGGATCGCCTTGTACCGCAGGATGAGCTGCCACGTGTTGAGCGCCCCACCGAGCGCGATGAAGGGAACGATCCCCAGCCCGCGGAACAGGATCGGGGTAAACGAGAGTGCAGTCGCACCCAGTACGCCACCGAAGGCGCCCGCACCGCCAAGCCACCGTGCGAAGCCGTGCGCCAGGGCCGCGTAGATCAGCCAGCTCGCCACCAGCCAGACGGGCCACACCAGGAGGTTCAGGGCCGACATGGCCGGATCGGGTGCACCGAACAACGGCGGCAGTGCGCGCCAGAGTCCATCCCAGAGAGTCTGAAAGGTCGACGAGGCCTGTGGGTCCGCGTTCAACGATGACCACCACGGCTGCTGCTGCAGCGCGGTCATCACGACCTCGCGAATCGAACTGACCTGCGGTACGCTGCCCCAGGCGATCAGCTGGCCGATCAGCGTCAGCGCGGCGGTGACCAACCCCATGAGGACCAGCAGGAACAGTCCTTCGACGAAGGGGTTATCGTCGTCGCGCACCTCATCGAAGGCTTCGCTGTCCAGAAACAGAGCACGTAAGACCAGGCCGAGTGTTAGGGTTCGATGGCCCATAGGCGTCCTCCCTGGCAGTGTCACAGCGTGTGCGCGTGCGATCCCGCCCGCTGCTACACGTATCTCGAATACCGCATGAGTATAGCACAAACAAAACCGCCAAACCAGCTCTCGCCGCGCGTCAGGCAGTCCCGGCCGCCAGTTGCGCCGCGTACAGCCGAAGGGCCAGCGCTTCCTCCTCTTCGCGCGTCCGAACCTCGTTGTCCAGCCGGGCCACCCGCACCTGCTCGAGGATCTCGCGGTAGACGCGGCCCTGGGGAATGCCCAGGCGCATGAGGTCATCGCCGTCGATCGCGGTGCGGATGTTGCGCAGGCGCCTCTGGTAGAGATCGAGCCGTTGGCGCACCAGCCAGTCGTCCGAGGCAACCCGCAGGACCAGCCTGGCCTCGGCGCTCGACTCGTCCAGCGCCAGTGCGATCTGGCTGGCAGACACGTCGTTCCGGCTCAGCCGCTCCAGGCGCGGCACGAGCCCGGCGACCTCGAGCGCGCGCTCGCGGTACTCCCGCCGCATGTGCAGCCTGTCCATCACCTCCGCGACCGTCCTGGCCGGCAGCCTGTACGTCAGCAGCGCGAGGTGCAGCCGCGGCGCGGCATCGGCCGCGATGGCCATCGGCGGCGGCGCGGCCCCGCCGCGGTTGCGCACCTGCGCCAGCACCAGCCTGAGCTCCGCGGCCTTTGCGGAATACCACTCGTCGCAGTTGAGGCCGGTGTGCAGCTTGCGAAGCACCCCGAGCCCCTGCAGCCGGCACAGCGCACGCTCCGGCTCTGCCTCAGCCAGGATCAACTCGAGCTCGTGTCGCACGCGCTCTGCGCTGATGCGGTCGAGCAGGTCGAGGGCATCGGAGATCAGTTCCGCGGTGCGCGGCTCGATCTGGAACGCGAAGCGCTGCTCGAAGCGCGCGGCCCGGAGAATGCGCGTCGGATCCTCGACGAAGCTCAGGCTGTGCAGGACGCGGATCACGCCGTCGTCCAGGTCCTTGCGCCCGCCGTAGAAGTCGAGGAGCTCGCCCCAGCGATCGGGCGTCAAGCGGACGGCAAGGGTGTTGATCGTGAAGTCGCGACGGTGCAGGTCCTGCTTGATGCTGCTGCGCTCCACCGTGGGCAGCGCAGTGGGGTGCTCGTAGAACTCCGTGCGCGCGCTGACGAAATCGAGCGAGTCGGGTAGCCCGGCGTCGGGCCGGTCGGTGTCGCGCGGGAGGATCCATTTGGCGGTGCCGAAACGGCGATGGCTCCGCTGGCGGCCGCCCAGGCGATCGACCAGCTCCTGCGTAAGCCGAATGGCGTCCCCTTCGACCACCAGATCCATGTCAAAGTTGGGCTGAGAGAGGAGGAGATCGCGCACGAAGCCACCCACGACGTACAGCGGGTAGCCGAGCTCGTGCGCCACGGCGCCGGCCCGGCGCAACAGGTCGAGTTGCTCATCGGGCAGCGCGTCCCTCATCAGGGCGGCCAGCGACTCCCCGCGCTGCACGCTCGGCATCGCCCACTGCTTGATCAGATCCGTGCGCGTCACGATGCCCAGCAGCGCGCCGCTCGCCGGGTCGAGAACCGGCACCTGGCCCCACTCCCGCTCGGTCATGATCTTGCGCAGGTTGGTGACCGGCTCGTCCGGGGTCACGAAGACCTCGCCGGCCCGCATATACCGGCTTACCGGGTGGTTCTCCAGGCCGTGATGCATCGCGCGGTCGATCTCACGGCGGGTGAGCATGCCGACGATCCGGCGCCCCTCCACCACCGGGAATCCCTCGAACCCGTAACGCCGCACGCGTTCGGCGGCCACGGCGATCGAATCGTCGGGAGCGAGCGTCTGGGGCGAACCGTAGGACATGATCTGGCCGACCGTCACCCCCGGCGTGATGGCACTCTGCAGGTGGTAAACCAGCGACTCGAACACGCTGGGAAGGGAGCCGTCGCGGATCAGGGCGGCCGCAGCACGGCTGTGGCCGCCTCCACCGAATGCGCCCGCGATCTTGCCGACGTCCACCGCCTCACTGCTGCTGCGCGCCACCAGTTGGATGTAGTCCCCCATCTCCACCAGGATGAAGAGCGCGTCGGGCTCGTACAGGTCGCGGAGCTTGTGCGCCAGGGTGGAAATCTCGTCCACAGGTGTCTCGACCTGTGCGCTCGCGATGATGATCGAATGGTCGTTGATTTGGTAGGGCTGGCTGCTGTCGGCCAGGTGCTGATACAGGGCGCGCTGCTCGTCGGTCAGTGGATGGTTGAGGTACTTGTCCACCACCAGCAGGTTGGCCCCGCGCTCCAGCAGCCAGGCCACCGCCCGCAGGTCGCGCGGCGTGGTCGTGGGATACGTGAGCGCGCCGGTGTCCTCGTAGATCCCCAGGACCAGCAACGTGGCCTCCACCGGCGTCAATGCAATGCCGGCTTCCGCCAACCGCTCGATGAGGAGGGTGGTCGTGGCGCCGAGCTCTTCCCCAACCATGGACCAGTTCGCAGGCAGATCGCGCAGCCTGGGATGGTGATCGAAGATCTGGATCGCCGTCTGCGGGCTCATGCCGCGGATCGGCTGCACCGTCTGCGAGTCGACGAGCACCACGCGGTCGATGCGCCGCCTCGGATACTCCTCGAGCCTCACGAATGGGAGCACCTCCGCATACTCCTCCAGGAAGGCCTCCAGATTGCGGTTCATCTGGCGCGGCAGGATCGGGGTCGCGGTGGGATAGAGGCGCGAGGCCGCGAGCAAGCTGGCCAACGCGTCGAAGTCGGTATGTTCGTGCGTCAGGATCACCGTCACGGGCGGATCAGGTTGTGCCATGGTCGATCTGCTTCCGGCATTCAGCGTTCATAAGCAAACGCCCGGCGCGAGGCCGGGCGTCAGAGTCACTCTAAGGACGAACGATCAGCGCCGGCGTTGGGCGCACTTGCTGCACACGGTCGTATGGCTCAGCACCGCAAGCCGCTCCGGCTCGATGGGCTTGCCGCACTGCTCGCAGAGCCCATAGATGCCCATGTCCAGCTGCACCAGGGCCTCGTCGATTTCGGCCAGATGCTGCTGGGCACGCTCACGCAGGGCGAGATTGAGCTCCCACTGATAGATCATGGGGTCACCCTCGCCCAATTCGTAGTCGCCCTTGGTTTCAAGGCGGGTGTTGAGCAGCTGGAGCTGTTCGAGCACCTCAGCACGTTCAGCCTGAAGCCGGGCGCGCGCTTCTTCGACCTGGTCAGTCTTGTCAGTCATCTTCTCGTTCGCGCACCATCGCGCAGGAGCAGCGTGCTCGGCCGACCGTCTCGTCGTCTATCCGGATCGGTGGCTGCGATCAACGCGGGCCCAAGGGCCTCCGTTCAGGCAGACAGGTCCTTCTCGTCCGTCACGACGTCTTCCGCAGCTTCGGCCACAGTCTCAACGGCGTCTTCCGCCCCATCCACCACCGCGTCCGCGGCGTCTTCCACGACTTCCACCGCGTCCTCGAGGATCGCCTTGGGGGCATCGTCGGCGCCGTCGAAGACGTCTGCAAGCGCTTCCTGTGCGTCCTCTGCCTTATCGGCCACAAAGGCCCACGCAGACGCCAGCTTGCCGGCGACGAAGCCCGCTGCGGCCTCGACCTTTTCGGCGACCACTTCGACCGCAGAATCCGCTTCTTCGGCCACGACGTCCAGTGCAGGAGCCGCCTTCTCGGCCACGGCCTCGACTGCAGACTCAGCGCCTTCAGCGACAGCCTCAACGGCAGACTCGGCGCCCTCGGCCAGGGCCTCAGCACCTTCAGCCACGGCCTCGACTGCAGACTCAGCGCCTTCAGTCACGGCCTCAACGGCAGACTCAGCGCCTTCGACCACGGTCTCGCCCACCGATTCGACCTCTTCGGCGACAGCCTCAACGGCAGACTCGGCGCCTTCGGCCAGGGCCTCAGCACCTTCGGCCACGGTCTCGACTGCAGTCTCAGCGCCTTCAGCGACAGCCTCAGCGGCAGACTCAGCGCCCTCGACCACGGTCTCGCCCAGCGATTCGGCCTCTTCAGCCACGGCCTCGACGGCAAACTCGGCGTCTTCAGCCACGGCTTCGACGGCGAACTCGACGTCTTCTGCAGCAGCCTCAGGTGCGAGGGCCATCTCGTCGGCGTCCAGTTCCGGCGCGGCTTCTTCTGCCATTGCGGCGGCCTTCTCGCGGTAGCTCGCAGCCCAGTCGGACCACTCGGTTTCGGAGACCGTGCGGAGGCTCAGGCCGATCCGCCGTCGCTCCGGCTCGATCCGAAGCACGCGGAGGAGCAGCAGGTCGCCCGGCGACACCAGGCTCTGCGGATGATCGGGCCGGATGTCGGCCATCTCGGAGACGTGAAGCAGGCCTTCGACGCCGCTGCGCAGGCGCACGAACGCGCCGAAGTCGGTGACGCGCGTCACCACTGCCTCGACGAGCTGCTGCGCGGAGTAGAGCTCCTCGATGTGGCTCCACGGGTCCGGCTGCACGCGCTTGAGGCTCAGGCCGACGCGTTCGCGCTGCTTGTCGATGCGCAACACCTTGACCTCCACGACCTGGCCAACCTTCAGCACCTCGCTCGGGTGAGCGACGGGGAACCAGGCCAGCTCGGAGATATGGACCAGGCCGTCTGCACCGCCGAGATCGACGAATGCGCCGAACTCAGAGAGGCTGCGCACGGTGCCCTCACGGACCTCGCCAACCTGGATGTCGTCGAGCAGTTGCTTGCGATGCTCGCGCTGCCAGCGGCGGCGTGCGGCGCGCTCCGACATGATCAGCCGGCGGCGCTTGCGGTCCACCTCCACCACCTTAACGGGGATGGTCTTGCCGACGTACGTCGCCAGTTGGGCCTTGCGATCCTCCGGCGACATGTCGCGCGGCAGCGAGGAGAGATGCGAGGCAGGCACGAAGCCGCGCAGCTTGCCGAAGATGACCTCCAGGCCGCCGGCATTGTGGCCGCTGACCATGGCCTCGAACATTTCATTGTTGTCCATTTTCTCTTGCGCGATCAGCCAATCCTTCTCCTGGAGCGCGCGAGAGACTGAAACGATGAGGTTTCCTTCCCGATCCGATGGCTGCAGGATGTAAACGGGCCAGGTCGTGCCTTCCTGTAGCTCAGCGAGTGTGGACTTCTCCAGGCGCGACAGATCATTGGCCGGCACAATGGCTTCCCGCTTCAGGCCCAGGTCGATGACGATTTCCTGTGGGCTGACCGAGATGATCGTCCCCTCGCGGATGTCGCCGCGCTGCGGCATATCATACCCGCCCTGGTCCAGCAGGGCCTGCATGGGGTGTACCTCAGCCGGCGGCTTGGTCGGTGGCAAAGATGTAGACATGGAAAGGAACCTCCAAAGAAACGAGAATGGAATCTGCAAGTTCTTGAGCATAACCGCGCCACGTTCAGGCGCGTTGCCCAAGTCGACAAAGAACCCCGGCCGGCAGACCGAACGTACTCGAATCCTTCGGGCCGGTTTCGAACCTCGTGACTGACCTGAGGGTCTATCGCGATGAAAGGCGCGAGTGGGACTACCCCGCGCCGCTCGAACAGCATTGCTGGCGAAATGTCATTATAAAGGATGGTGCTATGAACTGTCAACGCGCCGCAAGGACCTTTGCGCCGCGGCCGTTACTTGCCCAATCTCTCCCTGAACGCCTTCTCCAGCGCCGGCACCACCTCGAAGAGATCGCCGACGATCCCGTAACGCGCCACGCTGAAGATCGGCGCGTCCTTATCCTTGTTGATCGCCACGATCGTCTTGGAGCCGGTCATCCCGGCCAGGTGTTGGATCGCGCCGGAGATCCCTGCCGCAATGTAGAGATCGGGCCGCACGGTCTTGCCGGTCTGGCCGATCTGGTGCACGTAGGGAATCCACCCTGCGTCGACCGCGGCGCGCGATGCGCCGACCGCACCACCCAGCACCCGGGCCAGGCTGCGAATCGGCTCGAAGCCTTCGGGACTCTTCACGCCGCGGCCCGCGGCCACGACGACCCCGGCGTTCTGCACGTCCAGCTCGCCCGTCTCCATGCTCTCGAACCCGATGATCTCCTCAGCGACGGCTGCGCCCGTCAGGGCGACCGGGAGGGCCGTGATCTCGCCCGTGCGGCTCGCATCGGGCTCAGGCATCGGGAAGCTGCGCACGCGCACCGTGGCCATCTGCGCCTTGCCCTTGAAGGTCACGGTTGCCACGATGGCGCCCGCGAAGATGGGCCGCTCGGCCACCAGGCGGCCGTCACCGTCGAGATCGACCGAGACCACCTCGGCCGCCATGCCGATGTCGGCCATCGCCGCGGCCATCGCCGCAACGTCGCGCGCCCCCGTCACTGCGGGCGCCAGGATGATGCGCGGCTGTGCCGCATCGATGGCGGCCTTGAAGGCCGCGGCGTAGGCGGCATTGCGGTAACGCGCGAACTCGGGGCCGTCCACGACGAAGACCTTATCTGCGCCGTAGGCGATGGCCTGCTGCGCCACCTCGCCGACACCCTGCCCGATCACCACTGCGGCAACCTGCCCGTCCAGCCGGCCGGCCAACTCACGCGCCTTGCCCAGCATCTCCCATGACACCGGCTTTGCGACGCCCTCGTACTGATCGACGTAAACGAGAATGCCCATGTTGTGCTCCCCTCCTCGCCCTCAGATCGCCTTGTCCGCGATCAGCTTGTCGACCAGCGCGGCGGCCTGTTCTGCCGGCGAGCCGCCCTGGATGAATTCCACCTTGCTCGTGGCCGCGGGCGGCTTCCTCAGCTCGCTCCACGTGAGCAGGGCCGCTGCTTCGCCCAAACGCGCCCGATTCAGGCCCGGCACTTCGTCTGCGCCCACCGCAGGGTACTGCATGCGGGAGGCCTTGCGGATGCCCATGAAGTTGGGATAGCGCGGCTCGTTGATCTCGGTGCTGAGCGCCACCACGGCCGGCAGCTTGACCTTGACGGTCTGGATGCCTTCATCGAGGTTGCGCAGCACGACTGCCTCGTCCTCGTTGAGATCGACGATCTTGTTGACGTTGGAAACGAAGGGGATGCCCAGTTGCACGGCGATGCCGGGACCGACCAGGCCGCCGTTGCCGTCGACCGATTGCTTGCCGGCGAGGATGAGCGAGTAGTCACCGATCTTCCTGATCGCCTGGGCCAGGATGTGGGCGGTGGCCCAGGCATCGCTGCCCTGGAACAGGTCATCCGAGAGCAGGATGGGTTCCTCGATCCCCATGGCAACCGCGCGCTTCAGCGCTTCCGCGGACTCCTCCGTGCCCAGGGTGAGCACGATCGCTTCGCCGTCGAAGCGCTCCTGCAACAGCAGCGCTTCCTCGACCGCGAACTCGTCCCACGGATTGAGGACCATCGTGACACCCAGATCGCCGCTGCGCACGTCCTCCGGCTTCACGTCGGACAACTGCTCGCTGTCGGGTGTCAGTTTGGCGCAGACAATGAACTTCATCCCGTAGCCTCCTTATCGACACTGTAAGTGGCTTCCATCCAGGATCGAATCGACTGCATGGTGCATCGTTGCGATGCAAAGCGCCATGAGTATAACACACGCGCGAAAGCCCGCGCAAGGCTTGTGCGGAACAGGCCAGGAAGTCCGGATGACGCCGGTGATGATCTTGCCGCAGAGGTCACAAAGGGTGCAGAGAGATGGTCAGAACTTGCCATTCCTCCCTTCACTCTGTGCTCTCTGCGCTCTCTGCGGCTAACAAATAGCTGCGTTTGGCCTTGCTGAGAAACAGGAATCCTACGGACCGATTTCCAGGCCGCCCACGGGCTGGGGCTCGCCCAGGTAGACGGGCGGGACCGCGGCCCCATCGTAGATGGCCACCAACAGCGCATACGTGCCCACCGCAGCGTCCGGTGAGATGGCGATGGTGCGCGTATCC
>CAZMIS010000072.1:0-13063 GCA_964566325.1 uncultured Anaerolineales bacterium | reverse complement strand
TCTCGTTCAGGCCCAACGCCTTGCCGTTGGCGACGAAGGGGAACTTGCCGACCTTGATGTCGTAGCCCTTCTCCCGCGCCTGCGCCTCGGTGTAGCCCATCGACGCCACCTGCGGCTTGCAGTAGGTGCAGCGCGGCATGAAGGCGTAGTCGCCGTCGCGCAGGGGCCGCGTCTCGTGGCCCGCGCCGTGTTCGGCCGCAATGATGCCCTGTGCGCTCGCCACGTGCGCCAGCTGCAGCTTGCCCGTCACGTCGCCGATGGCGTAGACGCCCGGCACGTTGGTCTGCATGTATTCGTCCACGACGATGAAGCCGCGCTTGTCCGTCTGCACGCCGGCCGCCTCCAGCCCGATGTCCTTGCTGTTCGGCGCGACGCCGATGGCGACGAGCACCAGGTCGGCCTCGAGCGTCTGCTCCTGGTTGGAGCCCTGGTCTTTGACCCGCACGCTGACGCCCGCATCGGTGGGCCCACCGGAGGTGGGCACGACGGCCTCGGTGCGCGTGTTGACCAGCGTCGTGATGCCCTGCTTCTTGAACGCCTTCGCCACCTCGGCCGCGGTCTCCTCGTCTTCGAGGGGCAGGACGTGCGGCAGCATCTCGATGACGGTGACCTCCGCGCCGTACGCGCGGAAGACGTACGCGAACTCCATCCCGATCGCGCCCGCGCCGACGACGACGATGCGCTTGGGCGCCTCGGTCAGGAAGAGCGCCTCCCGATAGGTGATGATGCGCTTGCCGTCGGGCTCCATGCCCGGCAGGGAGCGGGGATGATGGCCGGTGGCGAGGATGATCTGCTTGGCGCGGATGAGGCCGTCGTACTCCTGGCCCTTGACCGCGGATGCCTTGGGATTCGCCTTGACCTCGATCTCGGTGGCCGACTTAAGCGTGCCGGTCCCCTGATACACGTCGATCTTGTTCTTGCGCATCAGGAAGCTAATTCCCTTGACGAGCCGGTCGCTCACCTGGCGGCTGCGCTTCTGGGCCACCGCGTAATCGAGCGAGAGGTTCTCGAAGCTGAAGCCGAACTCCTTGCTTTCACTCGTCAGGATGTTGACGAGCTCGGCATTGCGGAGCAGCGACTTGGTGGGGATACAGCCGACGTTCAGACACACGCCGCCGAGGAACTCGCGCTCCACCAGCGCCACCTTCTGGCCCAGCTGCGCGGCGCGAATGGCCGCCACGTATCCGCCGGGCCCCCCGCCGACCACAACGACATCGTACGAAGGCATCTCAGCCATGCTTGATCAATCTCCTTTAGCATGTCAGCAAATAACAGGATGAGCCGATGCGCCCGCGCGCACGCCGGCCCGCTGGCCGGTGCACGATCACCCGGATCGACCCAGCCTCAAGTCTACCAGCCGTCGCGGTTTCCCGCAATGACGGGCGTCACCCGCCGTACGCCTCCAGGCAGGCCTTCACCGCGGCCAGGAAGGTGTCCGCGCCCTGCCCGTCGAGCACCCGGTGATCGAAGGTGAAGCTCAGGTAGGCCATCGGCCGGATGACGATCGCGTCGTCCGCGTCGGGCAGCAGCTGATGGCCGCGGCTGACAACGACCGCGCGCTTCTGGATGGCGCCCACGCCCAGGATGCCCGCCTGCGGCTGGTTGATGACGGGTGTGGCGAAGAGGCTGCCGGCGGTGCCATGGTTGGTCAGGGTGAACGTGCCGCCCTGCACCTCCTCCGGCGCCAGCTTCTTCGTGCGCGCCCGCTCCGCCAGGTCATTGACCGCGCGCGCCAGGCCCAACAGGCTGAGCTCGTCTGCGTCGCGGATGACGGGCACGATCAGGCCGTCCGGAATCGCCACGGCCATCCCCACGTTGATGCGGCGATGCACCAGCAGCCCCTCCTCCGTGAAGGTGCTGTTGGCCTCCGGCACGGCCTTCAGCCCGGCCACGATCGCCTGGATCAGGAAGGGCGTGAACGTCAGGCGCACGCCCTGGCGCTCGAACTCCGCCTTGAGCCGCTCGCGCGCGCGGACGACGTTCGTCAGGTCGGCCTCCATGACCGTCGTGACGTGCGGCGCGGTCTGCTTGCTGAGCACCATGTGTTTGGCGATGGAGCGCCGGATCGCGGTGAACGGCTGCAGGTCCGAGTCAAGGCCCGCCGCGGCGGTCGGGGGTGGTGTGGGTGTGCGGGGTGAGGGTGCTCCCGGCATCGCGGCCGGAGCCGGCCGGCCCATCTCCTCGGTCGGCTTGAACAGGTCGCCCGTGCCCGGCCGTTCCCACGGCGGCAGATCATCCGCCGGCGCGGTCGCACGCGGCGCAGGCGCGGCCACGTAGGCCATGACGTCCTTCTTCGTGATCCGGCCGCCCGAGCCCGTGCCCACGACCTGGGCCAGGTCGACGCCCATCTCCGCCGCGAGCCGGCCCACCGCGGGCGAGATAAAGCCCAGGCTGCGGGCTGCCCCAGCCTCCATCGCGGTCTCTGCAGGCTCCGTTGCGGCCAGGTACGCCTCGACGTCCTCGCGCGTCACCCTCCCGCCCGGCCCGGTGCCCGGCACGCCTGCCAGGTCGAGCTGGTGCTGGAAAGCGAGCTTCTGGGCGAGCGGCGTGGCGCCAACACGCGGCGAGACCTCCGGGGCTTGCGAGCCTACCGCAGGTTGGCCTACCGCAGGTAGGCCTACCTCGGAGGTCTTGTGCACCAAGGCCTGGCCAGACTCCTCACCCACAGCCTCGCCGGCAGCGCCGATCTCCGCCAGCAGCGTGCCCGCGGCCACCGTACGGCCCTCGGGCACATAGATCCTGAGCAGGATGCCGGTCGCGGGCGCGGGGATCTCCGTGTCGACCTTATCGGTCGTCACGGCCAGCAGCGGATCGTACTCCTTCACCGGCTGGCCCTCGGCCACGAGCCAACGGCCCACCGTTCCTTCGACCACCGATTCGCCCAACTGGGGCATGATGACTTGGGTCGGCATGGCAGCTCCTAATACGCGGCCAGGGTGCGCGCGGCCGCAGCGATCTTGTCTGCGTTCGGCAGGAAGAAGTCCTGCATCGGGTGGCTGAAGGGCATGGCCGGCACGTCCGGCCCTGCGACCCGCATGATGGGCCCATCCAGGTACTCGAACGCCTGCTCCGCGATGATCGTGGCCACCTCCGCCCCCAACCCGCCCGTCAGGTTGTCCTCGTAGACGATCAGCACCTTGCCCGTCTTGCGCACCGAGGCCAAGATCGTCTCCTTGTCCAGCGGGGCCAGCGTGCGCAGGTCGATCACCTCCGCGGCCACGCCCTCGCCGGCCAGCGCGGCCGCGGCCTTCAGCGACTCGTGCAGCATCAGGCCGTAGCTGATGATCGTCAGGTCTTCGCCCTGCCTCGGCACGTGCGCTTTGCCGATGGGTACGAAGAAGGACTCGTCGGGCACCTCGCCCTTGATCGAGCGGTAGAGCTTCTTGTGCTCCAGGAAGAGCACCGGATCCGGGCTGCGCAGCGCGGTGCGCAGCAGGCCGGCAGTGTCGTAGGGCGTGCTGGGCGCGACCACGTAGAGGCCGGGCACATGGCTGAAAAACGCCTCGATCGACTGCGAGTGATAGAGCGCGCCGCTGATGCCGCCGCCGTAGGGCGCGCGGATCACCATGGGCACGGTGAACTGCCCGTTGGAGCGATAGCGCATCTTCGCGGCCTCGCTGACGATCTGGTTGAAGGCCGGAAAGATGAAGTCCGCGAACTGGATCTCGCAGATGGGACGGATCCCGTTCAGCGCCATGCCGATGCCCACGCCTACGATGGAGAGCTCCGACAGTGGGCTGTCGATCACCCGGCCGGGTCCGAACTCCGCGTAGAGCCCTTCGGTGGCGCGGAAGACCCCCCCGCGCGGACCCACGTCCTCGCCCGTGATGATGATGCTCGGATCGCGGCGCATCTCCTCGGCCATCGTGTCGCGCAGCGCCTCGATGTTGGACTTAGTCGACATGGGGAAACGCTCCGTAGACGGGGTGCAGCGCGTCCTCGCCGCGCGGGTAGGGCGCGCGCTGGGCATAGTCCGTCGCATCGTCGACCCGGGACATCACCCGGTGCGTCATGCGCTCGGCCTCCGCGTCATCGAGGATGCCGCGCTCGCGCAGGGTGCGCTCGAGCCGCAGGATCGGGTCGCGCTTCTTCCACTGCTCGACCTCCTCGCGGCTGCGATACGAGCGATCGTCGTCGTCCGACGAATGCGGGGTCGGCCGGTAGGTCTTGGCCTCCAGCAGGGTGGGGCCCTCTCCGCGCCGTGCGCGCAGGACCGCCTCCCGCGCGACGTTGTAGCTTTCCAGCGCGTCGTTGCCGTCGCACATCACGCCGGGCATGCCGTACGCGTCGCCGCGATCCGCCACGTTGGGCACCGGCATCTGCTTCTCCAGCGGGACCGAGATGGCGTACTGGTTATTCTGGACGAGCGTGATCATGGGCAGGTTGTGGATGCCGGCCCAGTTGAGCGCCTCGTGGAAGTCGCCCTGGCTCGTGCTGCCCTCGCCCAGGGTGACGATCACCACCTCGTCCAGCCCGCGCAGCTGGGCCGCAAAGGCAATGCCCGCGGCCTGGGGCATCTGGGTGGCGACGGGGCTGGAGCCCGACACGATGCGGCTGGGCGCGTAGCCGAAGTGCGACGGCATCTGCCGGCCGCCCGAAGAGGGGTCCTCCGCCTTGCCGAACATGGACAGCATCAGGTGCCGCGGGGTCATGCCGAGCGCGAGGACGAAGGCCAGGTCGCGGTAGTAGGGGTGCAGCCAGTCGTGACCGCGCGCCATGGCGAACGCCGCGCCCACCTGGCACGCCTCCTGGCCCATCCCGGAGATGTGGAAGGCGACCTTGCCCTGGCGGTGGAGCACCCACATGCGCTCGTCGAGCTTGCGCGCGAGCAGCATCAGCTCGTACATCTCGAGCAGTTGGTCCGCGGTCAACGCGGCGGCATAGTCACGGGTGACGAATTGGTCAGCAGACAGCGCGGGCATAGCACCTCCTCAGGATGAGGTTAGGCGATCGCGGCCGCTGTGTCTGTAACGCCATCTGCTATGTGCCCGCGCGCACGGCGTGGAGAGCCACCGGCCGGCCACATCACCTCCTGGCGCATTCGTCCTCTTTTCTGTGCTCCAGATACTCCAGGAAGCGCTTGACCGCAAGGGACAGCGACTCCTTCTCCCGCATGGCGATACCGATATTCCTGAAAGCAGGAACTTCAAGCTCCTTCGCGACGATCTGGTAGGGGATGCGTCGTAGAATCAATTCTGGCAGGATACTGATGCCAAGCCCGCTTTCCACCATCGACATGATGGCATAATCATCCCATGTCTTGAGGTCCACGCGGGGCGATATGTGGTGGTGCTCGAAGATCTCTGAGATTTCGACATTAGCGCCCTTCTCCAGCAGCAAAAACGCGGCGCTCGACAACTCGCCAATCGGAAACTTATCGCAGCCAGCCAGCCAATGATCTTTCGGAATCACGACGAGCAAACGATCTTCCTCCAGAAAGACCGTATCGAGTTCTGCCTTGGTCGGGAGCCGCACGAAACCGAAGTCCACACGTCCCTCGAGAATCCAGTTTTCGATCTCCGTGTAATCCCCGAGCAGCAACTCAAAATCGATCTTGGGATAGTCCTTCCGAAAGGCCCTGATCATATTGGGGATCCAATGGGTCGCCACGCTGGAGAAAGTGCCAATGCGAATCAGCCCGGACTGTAAGCCGTGCAAGTCTTCGACTTGCAGCACGAGGACTTCGTGCTCGTTGCAGATCCGCCTGATCTGAGGCAGGAGCTTCTCGCCATCCGAGGTGAGTCGGACGCCGGCCCGTCCTCTTTCCAGAAGGGCTACGCCCCATTCCTTTTCGAGGTCGCTGATCATCCGGCTGATGCCGGACTGCGTATAGTGCAATGCTTCGGCAGCTTTCGTGAAGCTGCCGTATTCGACTGCCTTCACGAAGGCCAGATACTTGTGAGTATTCACTCGACGTCCTCTTTCATTCCAAATTATCATCCAAAGCATGAAAAACATTCGGGATTAGGACGGCCAGAAGTATGATATGCTGACTGCAGCCGGAAAGTCAAGGATGGGGGAAAGCGGATCTAAGAATGTTCTACGTTACCTTTGCCGGGCACAGTCCGACGATAATCAAGATGGAGAGTCCTCAGACGAATGGCGAGTAGTGCGAAGGCCGCATATCTCCGATACGTAGCCGCGTTGCTCTTGTTTGGCTCCAACGGCATTGTGGCCAGCCATATCGCCTTGAGCAGCTATGAGATCGTCTTTACGAGGACGTTCATCGGCAGCCTCTTCCTGATCCTGATCTTCCTTCTCACCAGACAGAAGATGCGGTTCTGGAAGAACGGGCGGCACTTCCTCTACCTGGTTATCTCCGGGGTCGCCATGGGGGCGAGCTGGATGTTCCTGTACGAGGCTTACATCCAGGTCGGCGTAAGTGTCGCCACGCTTGCCTATTACTGCGGCCCCGTGATTGTCATGATCCTTTCCCCCTTCATCTTCGGTGAGAAGATGGCGGCCGCGAGGGTGCTTGGTTTCCTGGCCGTGCTGACGGGCTTGTTCTTCGTCAACGCGCAGGCGCTGTCGCAGGGCAGAACGGCCTTGGGAGAGTTATGGAGCCAGAAGCAGACGCCGCCGAGGTTCGCGCCCATTGCGTCTGATCCATAAGGGTACGCAGGCCTTCGGCCTGTCAGTTGGCAATGGAAGTGACCGCAACATGGTGTAGGAAAGGGAGGGCGGACCATGGCATCCGCGACGACCGCTGCGCAGTGCATCCAGACATTCCGACCGGCATGCAGCACGCATGAAGAGAATCGCTCGCAGGCCGGGATCGATCTCTGCATCGGGGAGCTCTGGCTGGTGAAGGGCAAGCACCGCTGGCGCGCGATCCTTTGCCTGGAAGGGGCGATCTGGGTCACGCAAGACCGGGACGTGAGGGATCACATCATCAAGGCAGGCGAGATGTTCCTCATCTCGCAGCCCGGCGAGGTCACGATCCAGGCCCTCGCTGATGCACGGCTCAAGATCACGCCGTGCCTGGCGAATGCGCCGTCTCGGGGCAGAGGCTTTGCCGGCGATATCCTTCCATGAGCCGGTCCTTGGCTGACCGCTCGGATCGTCAACGCTTCTCCGGGGACGAAACAGGTCACGCTCGACCGTAGTGCGAGGCAGAGACCCGCGCTTCTATCCCCTTGCACCCCGTTTTGCCTCGTGATATGCTCGCTGTGCAGGTCGCAGGAGGGTGATGAGGCCAGCCGCGTCCGAGATCGCACGCAGGCATGCCATCGGCGATATCATGCTGGCCCTGCCGCACCCTGTGGCATGACAACTGTATTCAGCGAAATGAGGAGAAGCAATGGCTATCCGCGTTTGTCTCGCCGGTGCAACGGGCTGGGCTGGGTCCGCCCTGGCGCACGGCATCGCGCACTCAGATGATATTGAGCTGGTGGCCGCGGTCTCCCGCACGCATGCGGGGCACACCCTTGGTGACGCACTGTCTGAACCACGGCTCACCTGCCCCGTCTATTCCACCGCCCAGGAAGCACTCGCCCGTGCGTGTGACGTCTTCTTTGACTTCACCAGGCCTGAGGTGGCGAAAGAGCACTGCATGGCCGCGTTGCGCGCGGGGTCGCACGTCGTGATCGGCACATCGGGACTAACCGACGCGGACTATGCCGAACTTGAGACGGTTGCTCATACCCACCAGCGTGGCGTCCTCGCCGTAGGCAACTTCGCCATCACCGTGGTCCTGCTGCAGAAATTCGCCGAAATGGCAGCAAAGTACATCCCTCAGTGGGAGATCATTGACTACGCCCATGCGGACAAACGGGATGCGCCAAGCGGGACGGCCCGCGAGTTGGCGGCACGGTTAGCGCAGGTCGGCCAGTCCCAGCTCTCCGTCCCGTTGGAAGACGTCCAGGGAAGTGTGGAGGCACGTGGCATGCGCCTGAACGGGTCACAAGTACACTCGATCCGGTTGCCCGGGTACACGATTTCGGCGGAGGTCATATTCGGGATGCCCGATCAGAAGCTGACGATTCGCCATGACGCGGGATCGAGCGCCCAACCATACGTCGATGGCGCGCTCCTCGCGATCCGCAAGGTCAATTCGTTCGTAGGTTTGCGCCGCGGCCTCGACAGCGTGCTTGATTTGGGATGATGATAGGTGGGGCAGGCAGGAGACGGCGAAGCTGGCCAGCTGCGTCCAGCTCCGTTCGGCGATCGTGACGCTGAGGTACGACACGGCCGCCCAAGGAGGCGGAGAAGATGAAACCGTCTGCACAGGGTGATCCCGAGCAAGGTCCGTTCGGCGCCGAGACAGTCGTGCGGGGAAACACCGCGTTTGCGCTCGATCTCTATCGCAGGTTGCGGGTGGCGAAGGGCAACCTGTTCTTCTCGCCCCACAGCATATCGACCGCGCTGGCCATGACCTGGGCCGGCGCGCGGGGGCATACTGAGTCGCAGATGGCGCAGGCCCTGCACTTCCCACCGGACCAGCAACAACTGCACGCCGCCTTTGCGTCCCTCGAAGCGCGGCTGAGATCGGTGCAGGAGAAGGGCCACGTCCGCCTGGAGGTTGCCAATGCACTCTGGCCCCACACAGGTTATCCCTTCCTCGAAGCCTTCCTGGCCCTGGCGAAAGAGTACTACGGGGTGGCGATCACCCCCGTTGATTATGTCGCTCACGAAACCGCACGCCGCAGGATCAACGCCTGGGTGGAGGAGAAGACACACGAGAAGATCCGGGAGTTGATTCCACAGGGAGTCCTGACGGTTTTGACGCGGTTGGTCTTGGTCAACGCGATCTACTTCAAGGGGGATTGGGCCAACCAGTTTGACGCAGCGCTGACGCGCGACGCTCCTTTCTGGATTGCTCCGTCCGTACAGGTGCAGGCGCCCACCATGGCGCGAAAGGATTCGTTCGCGTATGGGGAATTCGATGATCTGCAGATCCTCGAGCTGCCCTATGCGGGCGGCGATCTTTCGATGCTCATCCTGTTGCCCGGGAAGGCCGATGGGCTTGCGGACCTGGAGGCAGCCCTCACTGCGGAAAACCTCAGAAGGTGGACGGGCAACCTCTGGGAGACCGAGGTCGAAGTCTTTCTGCCGCGATTCGAGATCGGTCAGGGGTTCAGGTTGGACGCCACGCTCGCGGCGATGGGGATGCCCGATGCCTTCGATGAAGACAAGGCGAACTTCGCCGGCATGGACGGCAATGAGAAGTGGTTGTACATCGGGGCCGTTCTTCACAAGGCGTTCGTCAAAGTGAACGAAGAAGGCACCGAAGCCGCAGCGGCCACCGCGGTCGTGATGCTGGCGCGGGGCTTGCCGATGCCGCCGCCCATCTTCCGTGCCGATCACCCGTTTGTCTTTCTGATTCGCGAGAGAAGCACCTCGACCATCTTGTTTCTGGGCAGAGTGGTCGACCCGGTGCAATGAGACTGCACCAGACGCATTCCTTCGGGGGAGATAGGCCATGGCAACTATACGCGAAGGCAACAAGAGCATCCTGCTGGTGGTGGACGTTCAGACCGGGGTTATGAGCGACACCTGGGACGCCTCACGGATCATCAGGAACGTGGCGCGGGTCGTCGAGCGAGCCCGCGGTCGGGGCGTCCCGGTGATCTGGGTGCAGCACTCAGACGAGGAGTTGATTGCCGGCAGCCCGGCGTGGCAGTGGGTGCCGGCCCTAGCGCCTGCCGAGGGCGAGCCGCTGATTCACAAGCATTTCAACTCGTCGTTCGAGCAGACAGCACTTGAAGATCACCTCGTCAGGCTCGACGCGACCCACATCGTCTTGGCTGGGGCTGCGACCAACTGGTGTATTCGGGCCACGGCGTATGGCGCACTGGAGCGCGGCTATGACCTGACGCTCGTCAGCGACGCTCATACGACCGGCGCCGTCGAACTTGAGGGCGGAGCAACGATTGAGGCAGCAAGCATCGTTCAGGAACTCAACGTCGCGATGACTTGGGTCAGCTACCCGGGCCGGAAAAACGGCACCGCAACGGCCGAGAAAGTCGACTTCGCTGCTCCCGACAGTGGTCACTAGTCGGCGCCGGGAGAAACGCAGGTGCGCAACCTGAGGATGAGCCTGACACGGTCCTCACGCTCGGTTGGGCCGCCGGCCAAGGGTTGCCGCGCGAAAGAAAGGTGTGTCGGACATGATCGAGTACGTGCAGGAGTACATCGTCAGGGATGAGGCTCGCGGCCAGTTCGAGCTGGTGTACGGGCCGGGCGGCGCGTGGAGCAACCTGTTCGGGCGATGCGCGGGCTTTCGCGGCGCAGGCCTGGTGCGTGATGTGAGGGACCGGCGGCGCTACCTGGTCCTGGAGATCTGGACGGGCGAAGAGCTGCGCGAGCAGGCAACGATCGAACACGCGGCCGAGTGGGCAGCACTGGATGCCAGGCTGGCCGGGTGGGCCGAGCGCCGGCAGGAGCTCGGCACGTTCAAGATCCTTGCCGAGGCAGCAGTGCGAGCTGCGCCGCGGCGCGGCAGGTGAGTCGATGTGCGTGACGGCCCCGTGCGTCGGGACCGGTTATGCAGGAGGTTACGATGAGCACGAAGAAACAAGCGCAGGAGCCCGCTGAGGGTGCTGCAGGATTTTCGGCCGAGGAGCGCGCCGCGATGCGGGAGCGCGCCCGGGAACTGAAGGCGGAGGCCCGCGCGGCGAAGGGCAAGGCAGACGGCGAAAAGGATCTGCTGGCGAAGGTCGCCGACATGGTGGAGCCAGAACGCACCATGGCCGAGCGGCTCCATGCCATCATCATGGCCGCTGCGCCGGACCTCGTACCGAGGACCTGGTACGGGATGCCCGCGTACGCCCGGGACGGCAAGGTGGTCTGCTTCTTCCAGGGTGCGCAGAAGTTCAACACGCGGTACTCGACGCTGGGCTTCAACGACGCGGCGAACCTCGACGATGGCGTGATGTGGCCGACCGCCTACGCGCTGAAGGAGTTGACTTCCGCCGAAGAGGCCAGGATCAGCGCGCTCGTCAGGAAGGCGGTGAGCTGACCACTCAGAGTGGTAAGATTTGTTGTCTGCATGCGTCTGTTGTATGCTTCACACAACTGAATAGCCGCGCCGCCACATAAGTGCCGCCAAGCGCCAGACGATTGCCTGCCGCGAAGAGCCCATCAAGCAGCCCATCGCACACTGCTCTCCCGGGCGAGGTGGAAGGACGGATAGAGCTATGCAGACCCCCGCTCACGTCTCTTTGGGGAAGTCGGTACGCGGATTCCTCGCGTTGTTCCTGATCGTTGTCACCGCCCTTTCCGGATGCGGAGGCAGGGAAACGCCCATCCCGGCGCAGACGATCCCCACCCGGTCCGTGCCGACCGACCTGCCAGGCGCCCCGCCAACTGCCGGGCCCACGGACCGAACCACGAGGTCCGTGCAAACTCGTACTCAGGTCCCGCGCACCGCCACACCGACGACCGCG
Source organism: uncultured Anaerolineales bacterium (assembly GCA_964566325.1). Taxonomy (GTDB): domain Bacteria; phylum Chloroflexota; class Anaerolineae; order CG2-30-64-16; family CG2-30-64-16; genus JALOOB01. Next base: position 1,676 of record CAZMIS010000072.1, on the reverse strand, counting down.
TCCACACCCAGGCCAACCGCGGCCCCGGCGGCCCTCCCAACGAGCATCTACGATAGGATCGTTCCCCTGCCCTTCGGCGGCTACATCCACATCCCGGAAGATGCCCTGCCGCGCGAGGCACAGGTCATCGCGAATCCTACCTGCACGCCCGTGGTGCGGGCGACCGTGGAAGCAGTGGGAGAGGCCTTCGCGGTCCAGGCCACACACCAGCTTTCCCAGCCCGTTTTTCTGCATCTGCCCATGCCCGCAGGGGTGGATGACCCCTCCGGTCTCGCCATCATCCGGGTGGAGCCAGACGGCAGAACCACGTTTCTGGTGACCGAGGCGGTGGGCGGCGAGCTGGTGGCCGCGACCCCCGGCTTCTCCACGTTCGTCGTCGTCAAAGATGCCCCTGCTGCGCCTGCATTGAGCGGAAAGACACGTCTGCTGCCCACCGAGCAGGAAGCCTATGCCCTCGATCCCGACTCAGCGGGGTGGCTGCACGACGTCGTGTGGAACGTGACCGGCGGGCTTGCGCTCGTTCGCAGTGACGAGCACGCCGCGCTCGTTCAGGCGGGCGACCGGGCCGGCTGGGAGACGCTGGAGTACCATTTCGTCCATCTCCTGTACGGCATCCGCTGGTTCGGCGGCATGCGCCTGTACATCCTGCAGGGACCTGCAGCCTTGAACGGCCAGGAGTTTGGCCTCGACATCACCGTGCAGACGCCCCTGATCTATGATGGCGCCGAGGCCCTCATCACTGCGAGCATCCTGGGGAAGGCGGACACTCCGATCACGTGGAGCTGGGATTACGGCGACGGAGAGACGGGCGGTCCGGTGACGACGGGCGAGCAGATCGTCCGCTTCGACCTGCCGGTGAAGCGCTACGCTGCTCCGGATCCGCCCCTGGCATACGAGGTTACGGTGACGGCCAGGGACGCCCGCGGCCGCGAGGTCCAGGAGCGACAGTCGATCCGGGTCATCTTCGAGGGTGGTAATGGCATCGAGCTTGAAGGCCCGCAGAGCATCGCGTGGGCGCCCCCGCAGGTCGTAGGAACCTATACCGCGAGGTTCCTGGGCGCAGATCCGCCCTACTCATATCTCTGGATGCAGACACCCGGGTATAACTGGCCGAACGAGGACGCGGCCACCTCAACCCAGCGCTTCTCGTACGACGAGCCCGGCGACTATCGCATGTCGATCTTCGTGAGTGAGATCATCAGCGACACGAAGCGGATAGTTGCACTCCGGAGCCAGCCCCTATTGGTCGCGCCGGGAAACCCGCTGAGCGCCCGGATCCTGGACCTGCCCGAAACAGCCCTGACCGGTGAAGGGGTGACCGCCGGTGCGTTCGCCGGCGAGGGCGTGCTGGTCGTGGCAGGTGAGAAGGGAGGCTATCGACTGGAAGTCGACTGGGGCGACGGCAGCGCCCCGCAGGTTCAGAACGATGTGGGGCAAAAGCAGGCGTCGACCGAGGGCGCGTCGCTGGCAGCCGGGCACACCTACTTCCGGCCCGGCATCTACACCGTCCGTGTGCGGGCGTGCGACGCAACCGGGAGCCTGACAACAGCCGCACAGGAGATCACCATCAGCGGGCCAGAGATCGCAGTGACTCCGACGCCCACCCCAACCTGGACCGCGACGGGCTCGCCCACCGCGACCCGCACGCGCACGCCAACGCCAACGGGGACGCCGTC
>CAZMIS010000071.1:0-13183 GCA_964566325.1 uncultured Anaerolineales bacterium | reverse complement strand
AAGCGACGCCGTAGAGGCGGCGCTCGGCCGAGCCCATGATCGCGTTCATATTGGGCGACGAGAAGAGGCCGAACCCGAGGCCCACCAGCAGCAGGCTGGCAACGATGTAGGCGAACGACGTGGCCGGTCCCAGGAACGCCATCATGATGAGGCCGGCAGCGCTGAGTGCCATGCCGGCCGAGGCCACGTATCGGGACTCGACGCGATCCGAGAGCTGCCCGGCAAGGGGCGAGAAGATGGCCATCATGATCGGTTGGGCGACCAGGACGAAGCCTGCCGCCTGCGGCGTCAACCCCTTGATGTACTGGAGATACAGGCTCAGCAGGAACGTCACCGCAGTCGTTGCGAGGTAGTTGATCAGGGCGGCGATGTTCGACAGTGCGAACACGCGGTTGCCCCTGAACAGGCTGAGGTTGAGGATCGGCGCCGCCGCACGGGCCTCCCAGGCCACGAACCCCGCTATGCCGGCCACGCCGGCCGCGAGCAGAATCGCGCCTTCCAGCGCCGGAAGCTGCGACATACCGACCATCAGCACGGCAATCGCCGCACCGTAGATCACGGATCCGACCCAGTCGAACTTCTCCCCGCGCGCCTCGGCCCATTCGGCCTTCAGCCGGAATGCAGCCACCGCGGCGACCGCGCCCACGACCGCGCCCACCACGAAGATGCTGCGCCAGCCAAGATTCTGGGTGAGGATGCCGCCGATGAACGGTCCCATGGATAGCCCGATGTAGACGCTGGCGACATTGATGCCCAGAACCCGGCCCCGCTCGTGCGGCGGATAGGCCGAGCTCAGGATGGCGGAACTGGTCGCAAACATCATCGCCGCACTCGCGCCCTGCAGCGCGCGGAGGCCGATGAGCGCCTCGCCGGAGGTTGCGAAGATCGAGAGCGTGGTCATGACGACGTAAGCCGCCAGCCCGTAGGCAAAGACGCGCTTCCGTCCGTGGATGTCCGCTGCGCGGCCGAACGGGACAAGGAAGATCGCCACTGCCAGCGAATACGCGGTGGCGATCCAGCCCAGCGCGACGGCATCCATCCCGAACTCGCGTCCCATCATCGGCAGCGCGATGTTGAGCGACGAGCCCATGAACGCGGTCGAGAAGGAGGCAATCGTGGTCGTGAGGAGGACGGACCCCTGGCCCTTCGTCGTCATGCCCTGGCACCCAGCTTCGCGAGCGCGGCCGACATGCGCCGGAGGGTTTCCTCTTTGCCCAGGATCTGGGCGATCTCCGTCGCGCCGCCAGGGGTGGAAAGGAGGCCGGACAGAGCGATCCGCACGGGCCACATCACGGTTCCCGTCTTGAGCCCGCTCGCCCTGGCCCAATCCACCAGCTTCGGCGCCAACGCCTCGTGCGTCCACTCTGTCTCGTCGTCGAGCACTTCCATCAGGTGTGCGAGGATGGCGGCGCTGCTCTCGAGCGTCGACCTGGACTTCTCGTGCACGTAGAGGCCGGCCTCGTGCGGCATGGGTGCGCCGAAGAACGCGACCAACTCGGGGATGTCCGTCAGCCGCACGACGCGCGGCTGAATGAGCCGGCTGATGGCCACCGTATCGAAGGCTGCGAGCTCGGGACCATAATAGGGCCGTGCAAGCGCGTGGAACTCCGCCAGCGGCAGCACACGGACATGCTCGCCGTTGAGCCAGTCCAGCTTGCTGATGGAGAAGGCCGCGCTCGACTTGTTGATGCGGTCGATGTCGAATGCCTCGACCAGGCCCCCCAGGGTGAAGAACTCACGGTCGTCCGCGGGATGCCAGCCCAACAGCGCGATCGCGTTGACGATCGCCTGGGGCAGGTAACCCCGCGCCACCAGGTCCTGGAACGAGGCGTCGCCCGCTCGCTTGGAGAGCTTCTTGCCGCCCTCCTTGACGATGTGGGGCAGATGGACGTACTCAGGAATCGGCCAGCCGAAGCTGCGGTAGAGCAGGTTGTACTTGGGCGTCGAGGAGAGATACTCCACGCCCCGCACCACGTGCGTGATCCCCATGAGGTGATCGTCCACCACGTTGGCGAAGTTGTAGGTGGGGTATCCGTCCGACTTGAGCAGCACCTGGTCGTCGAGCAGGTCGTTGCGCCAGGTGATCGAGCCGTACACGTGGTCATCGAACGTCGTCACGCCCGTCTGGGGGATCCTCTGCCGGATGACGTGGAGCTCGCCCGCGGCCGCGCGGCGATCAGCCTCCTCGCGCGACAGGAAGCGGCAGGGATCGTAGAGCTTCGCCGCAGCGTCGCCCTCTGCCGCCTGTTCCGGCTCGCTCGCGTCTTCGCTCTCTTCGATGGCCTCGCGCGACGCCTCCGGCTCGACCCTGGCACAGAAGCAGCGATATGCGCCGCCCAGCGCCACCAGCCGCTCAGCCTGCTCCCGGTACAGCGGCTTGCGCTCGCTCTGCACGTACGGCCCGTAGTCGCCGCCCTTGTCGGGCCCCTCGTCGTAATCCAGGCCGGCCAGCTGCAGGCTGTCGTAGATGACCTGGACGGCATCCTCCACGTTGCGGCGCCGATCCGTGTCCTCGATGCGCAACACCAGGCGTCCGCCGTAGTGCCGCGCGATGAGGTAGGCATACAGCGCCGTTCGCAAGTTGCCGATGTGCATGTAGCCCGTTGGGCTGGGTGCAAAGCGAGTCCTGACCGCCATGCTGTCTCCGTTATTTTGCCAAATGTGCGTTTCCGGCCTCAGCCCTGGCCCACCTGGTGCGCCAGGATGATCGCCTCGGCCACGTCCTTCATCGGCTTCCGGTTGTCCATGCTCATCTTCTGGATCTTCCGAAAGGCCTCCGCTTCGGTCAGCTCCTGCTTGTCCATCAGGATGCCCTTGGCGCGATCGACCAGCTTGCGCGTCTCGAGCGCCTCCTGAAGATCGGACACCTGCTTTTGCATGTCCTGGAACTCGGCGAAGCGCGCAAGCGCGATCTCGATCGCCGGGGTCAGCTCCTCTTCGCGATAGGGCTTGACCAGGTAGGCGACGACACCCGCATCCCGCGCGCGCTGAACCAACTCACGCTGGCTGTAAGCGCTCAGCAACACGACCGGGGCAACGCGTTCCTCGGTCAGCACCGTAGCCGCCTCGATGCCATCCATGTCGGGCATCTTGATATCCATGATGACGACATCAGGTCTCAACTCGCGCGCCTGGTTGACGGCGCTGCGACCGTCGGCCACTTCGCCCACCACCAGGTATCCCAGGTTGGTGAGCATCTCGCGCAGATCCATGCGAATCAATGACTCATCGTCGGCAATTATGACCCGTGTGCGTTCCATGATGACCTCCTGTGACTGGCTCCCTGAACTGCTCCGAACGGCCCCCCGTTCGCTGACGTTGCCTACTTGGGCGCGCCGCTCGTGTTGATGACTGCCTTCGGAAAGACGACCGTCGCCACGACGCCGCGTCCGGCCTGGTTCTCCAGGCTGATCTCGCCTCGCAGGTCGGACTGCACGAGGCTGCGCACGATCTGCAGGCCGAGGCTGGACGTGTTGCCCAGGTCGAAATCGGGCGCCAACGGCTCACCGTCATCGCTGACCTCAAGCTTAGCGCTGTCTCCCAGATCGGTCAAGACCACCCCGATCTGCCCGTGCTCCCGGTGCTCGTACCCGTGTTCCAGGGCATTCTGGACGAGCTCGTTGATCACCAGTGCGGTGGCCGTGGCCTGCTGGCTCGGCAGATAGATGGCCGGCCCCTCGATGCCGAACTCCACCTGCTTGCCCGGCACCATCACCTGGCGCGTCTGCGACACGATGCGCTGGCAGACGTCACGGATGTTGATGGATTGGCTCTCATCCAGCGACAGGAACTCGTGGATGACCGCAACGCTCAGGATGCGGGCAATCGCCTCCTTGAGGGCCAACTGCGTCTCCGCCTGGTGTGCCCGCCGGTGCTGCATTCGCAAAACGGCTGCGATGTTCTGCAGGTTATTCTTGACCCGGTGGTGCACCTCCTGGATCATCGTCGATTTGACCTCGAGCTCGGCCTTCTTGCGCCGCTCGTCGGTCGCGTCGTGCAACGCGATGATCACCGCACTCACCTCGGATGAGGACCTGATCGTGGCCAGGCGCTGCAGCACGTCCAGCCGGCCGGGCGACGGCCACACTGCGATCGCCTTGCGAATCCACTCGTGCTCGCCGAACCTGGACTCGATCTCGACGGGCCGGCGGGTCTGCATCGCCGTGATGGCGAGCACGTCGTCGCCGGTGTGCAGGTAGTTGAGCGGCCTGCCGCGCAGGTCCTCGACATAGCCGAGGCGGCGATACAGGTTATTCGCGATGCCGCTCAGGTAGATGATCCGCAGCTGCGAGTCGACCAGCAGGACGCCGTCCATCTCCTGGAACGATGACAACCCCTCGGCCGCAGCCAGCTCGCCCTGGACGCACATCTGCTTCATCCACTCGATGGCCCGCCGAAATGAAGCGTGGCGGTGGCGATGCCGCTCCAACTGAATCAGGCTTGTCTCGATGGACAGCAAGCCGAGGACGTGGCCCGCGGCATCGACGATGGGCCGGACATCCTGAACCACGGGTGCACCGCTGACGAACTCCACCTGGCTGTGGAGTGCCCGGCGCCGGCGCAAGGCCTCCAGCGCCAGCGGCGCCTCACGGGTGGACAGGACCTGGTTGGCGAGGTTCTCGGAGTAGAGCGAAGAGATCGAGCGCGGCCTTGCCTGGGCAACGACCTTCACCTGGTGCGGGCCCAGGGGTTGCAGCAGCAACAGATCCGAGCGGCTCATGTCCGCCGTGATGGGCATCCCCAGCGCAACATCCCGAAGGCGTTTGCCTGGGTCAATTTCCGGTGTGACGCTCATGGTCATCTCAAAGAGAGAGGGGTGGGACACATCCCACCCCTCCAGGGTCTGGTCGGGGCGAGAGGATTTGAACCTCCGACCACTTGAACCCCATTCAAGTGCGCTACCTGGCTGCGCTACGCCCCGACGGCCTACAGAGTATACGCGAAGCCGCTCATTCGTGCAAATCAGGCCCGGCTCAGTCCGGAAGCGCGGCGGCCACTCTGCCCCAAGTGCGCGCCGATGAACCCCCGCGCGCCCGCCAGGAATGCGCGAATGGGCGTCGTCTTGCGCCCCTGCAGCTGCACCGTCTCCAGCCACAACAGGCCATCGCCGGTGACCACGGCCGCCGTTCCCCGGGGGCCGGCCACGACTGTTCCCACCCCGAGGCCGTCAGGAGTTGGGCTGGGGGACGGATCGATTTCCAGCGGCCGGCGTGCGTCCACGCGTGCCCCGATCACCTTCAGCAGCTGCCCGTCCCAGGTGGTGAAGGCCGCCGGCCACGGCTGATATGCGCGCACCCGCCGCTCGATGACGGCCGCGGGCTCGTGCCAATCGATCCGTCCGTCCTCCTTGGCGATCCGCGGCGCGAACGTCGCGCCGTCGTCCCCTTGGGGCGTGGCTTCAAGCTCCCCGCGGAGCCACGGTGACAGCGTCTGCACCAGCAGGTCCGCCCCGAGCACCGCCAGCCTATCGGTCAGGCTGCCCGTCGTGTCGCCGGCCAGCACAGGGAGTGCTGCTGAGGCGAGCGTGGGACCGGTGTCCACCCCCGCGTCCATCTTCATGATGGTCACGCCCGCCTCACGATCGCCTGCCAGGATGGCCGCAGCGATCGGGGACGCGCCTCGGTGGCGCGGGAGGAGCGATCCATGCACGTTGATGCATCCGAAGGGGGGCAGGTCGAGCACGGGCGGCGGCAGAATCACGCCATACGCGGCCACGACGATCAACCCCGGGCATAGTTCCCTCAGCCGGGACAGCTCAGCGGGAGACCGGAACGAGTCAGGCTGAAACACGGGAAGCCCGTGGTCCTCCGCATATCGCTTGACCGGCGACTGGTCCAGCCGCTGGCCGCGTCCGGCCGGCCGATCCGGCCGCGTGAAGACCCCGACGATCTCAGTCGAGGCCGCGACGAGGGCATCGAGCGATGCCACCGCAAACTCCGGTGTGCCCATGAAGACAGTGCGTGTCATATCGTTCTGGCTCCCAGGCCGAACACTATAGCATGCCGGCCAAAAACGCCCAAGTGGGCGCCCAAGCGGGCGGCCAAGTGGGAGGCCTGTTGCGTGATTTTGAGCCTCTCCGCTATAATGCCCAGCATGTCGACTGCCAAACACTGGGAAATCGCCGAGCCCTGCCCGCCGGGTTTGCTCGGGCAGAACTCATCCTTGCACCCGCTCATCGTCCAGGTCCTCTGCAACCGCGGGCTGACCGAGGCAGCCGACATCGCCGCCTTCCTGTATCCTCCCGCGGAATGGCGCGATCCGTTCGCACTGACGGGGATGCGGCCGGCAGTCGAGCGCATCCGGGCCGCAATCCGCGGTGGCGAACGGATCGTCGTCTATGGCGATTTCGACGCGGACGGCGTTACGGCCACCGCGCTCCTCGTGCAGGGCCTGTCCGCACTGGGCGCGGACGTGCACCCCTACATCCCGCATCGCATCGACGAGGGGTACGGCCTCCACAACGAGTCGCTGGATCGTGCGTCCGAGATGGGCGCGAACCTCGTGATCACGGTGGATTGCGGCATCCGCTCGCCCGCCGAGGTGGCGCACGCAGCCGCCCTCGGCATGGACATGATCGTCACGGACCATCACTCGATCCGGCAGGATGCAGAGGGGCGTGACGTCCTGCCGCCCGCGCTCGCGGTGATCAACCCGAAACAGCAGGGGGATGCCTCTCCCTTCAAGGATCTGGCGGGCGTCGGCATCGCGTTCAAGCTGGTGCAGGCGCTCATGCGGGCCGACCGGGACGACCCGCTGAACGGGACCCCTGCGCAGCTCTCCACCGGCGATCTGCTTGACCTGGTCGCGATCGGCACCGTGGCCGACGTGGCGCCGTTGCTGGGCGAGAACCGGACCCTCGTGAAGAACGGGCTGAACTACCTCAATGGCAGGGCGCGCACGCTCTCGGGCATAGGCCCCCGCCGTGCCGGGCTGGAGGCCCTGTACGCGGAGGCCAGACTCACGCCGGGCAAGGTCAACGCCCACTCGATCGGTTTCGTCATCGGCCCGCGCCTGAACGCCGCGGGCCGCCTGGACTCCGCGAGCGTGGCCTACGACCTGCTCACCGCGCCGACTGTGGCGGCCGCTCGGCCATTTGCTGCCCAGTTGGGCGCATTGAACCGGCAGCGACAGGCATTGACGCGGCAATTCGTCGAAGAGGCGAAGGCCGCGCTGGCAGGAGAGGGCGCCACCCCGTACCTGGCCTTCATCGCCGGCGGCTCCTATCATCCGGGCGTCGTCGGCCTGGTGGCCGGCCGGTTGGCCGAGGAGTTGTATCGCCCCGCCGTGGTCGCGGAGATCGGCGAGGAGGAGGCGCGGGGCTCATGTCGCAGCATTCCCGGCTTCAACATCACTGCCGCGCTGGATGAATGCCGGGACCTGCTCGTGCGACACGGCGGCCATGCTGCCGCGGCCGGCTTCACGACGCGGAACGAGAACCTGCCCGAGCTGCGCGGCCGTCTGAAAGCGATTGCCGAGGAGAAGCTTGCCGGCGCCGATCTCACCCGGATATTGGCGGTCGACGCCGAGGTCGACCTGGCCGACCTGGACTACGCCATCTGCGCGCAGCTCGCGATCCTGGAGCCGCACGGCGAGGCAAATCCGCAGCCGGTGTTCGCCACCCGGGGCGCCCGGGTTGTGAGAGACTCGGTGCGCTGCTTCGGGAGAGAGCAGGAACACCTGAAGATGCGGCTCTCGGGAAACGGGTCGACCGCTGAATGGGACGCCGTGTCCTTCTTTGGCGGTGCGGTCGCCGGCGAGCTTGGGGCAGCGGTGGACGTGGCCTACACCCTCGAAATTGACGACTACACCGGCCGGCCGCGGCTGGTCATCAAGGACATCCGGCCGGCCTGAGGGCTGGATCTGCGGCGATCACATGGCGGGAAGAATGGGAGGAAGCTCAGTGAAACGATCCTTAACCTGGAGGCGCTGGCCGCTTCCGTTGCGGGTTGCGGCCATCTTCGCCGCAGCCGGCATCGTCCTGGCCATCGTCGGCATCATCAAGGGCACGGTGCCCGCGAATCCGCTCTCCATTTTCCTGGCCCTGCTCATTTCCGGCGGAAGTTGGGGCCTCGTCAGTTGGGCGATCACGACGGCCATCGTCGACGTCGAGCGGGATGCAGCGGAGGACGTCGTTGACGAGTGACACCCTCGCACTGCAGCAGCTCGGCGCGTTCGTCTTTGACATGGATGGCGTTATTTACCGCAGCAACCGGGTGCTGCCGGGTGCAGCGCGGCTGGTCGAACGGCTGCGCAAGCGGGGAGTACCCCACCTGTTCCTGACGAACAACTCGACCACGCCCGCGGCTGCAGTGGCAGAAAGGCTGCAGGCCATGGGCATCCCTGCCAGCGCGGACGACATCCTGACCTCAGCCGACGCCACGGCCGAATATCTGGCCCATGAGATGCCCGGCTGCAGCGTGCTGGTGGTCGGCGAGAGCGGGATCCGGGAGGCGCTCGCCGGCCGCGGGTTCACCCTCACGACGGACCCGCGCCGTGCGGACGCGGTGGTGGCAGGGATGGATCGTCAGACGACCTATGAGCGACTCAAGGACGCGAGCCTGGCCATCCAGGCGGGTGCGCGCTTCGTCGCCACCAACCTGGACGCCAATCTCCCCGCGGAGGAAGGACTGATCCCCGGTGCGGGATCGATCGTCGGCCTGCTCGAGATCGCCAGCGGCGTGAAGGCGCATGCGATCGGCAAGCCCGCGCCGGGCATCTTCCGGCAGGCCCTCGCGCGGCTGCGCGCCGAGCCCGGGGTGACCGCAGCGATCGGCGACCGACCGGAGACGGACATCCTGGGCGGGCAGGCGGCCGGCCTCAGGACCATCGCGGTGCTGACGGGCGTGGGCAGCCGCGCCGGCTTCGAGGCGATGCGGCCGCCCCCTGACTGGATCTTCGAGAACCTCGCTGAACTGGATCGCGCCTGTTTCGGAGCCTGAGTCCCGGCGCCTTACCAGCGCTGGTGCACGTGCGGCTTGATCAGGCGATCGTAGATCTCCCGCGCTGCTTCCATCGTCTCAACCGGCAGGGCCGGCAGGGCCGCGGCCCCCACATTGTCCTCCGCCTGCGCAGGGCGCTTCGCGCCCGGAATCGTGCAAGTCACCGCGTCGAACATCAGGATCCAGCGCAAGGCGAACTGGGCCATCGTCGCGCCGGTCGGAACCAATCTCCGCAGTTCTTCCACGGCCTGCAGCCCCACATCATAGGGAACACCTGAGAACGTCTCGCCCACGTCGAACGCGGCGCCGTCCCGGTTGTAATTCCGGTGATCGTCCTGTTCGAAGTGGCTCTGTGCGGTGAGCTTTCCCGTCAGCATGCCGCTGGCCAACGGAACGCGCGCCAGGATGCCCACCTGCCGGGCCCTGGCCTCGGGGAAGAACCGCTCGGCGGGACGGTGGCGAAACAGGTTGAAGATGATCTGCACCGTCTGCACGTCCCCATACTCGATGGCCTTGAGCGCCTCCTCGACCTTCTCGACGCTGACGCCGTAATACCGGATCTTTCCTTGGGCGGCCAGGTCATCGAGCACCCCGAAGACCTCAGGCCGGTAGAACACCTCCGTCGGCGGACAGTGCAGTTGCACCAGGTCCAGGCAGTCGGTGGATAGGTTGACCAGGCTGCGCTCGACGAACGCCGTGAGATTCTCGCGGTTGTAGCCGCCGGCCGTGTGTGGGTCCAGGCGTCGTCCTGCCTTGGTGGCCACGTAGATGCGTTCGCCCCTGCGATCCGCAACTGCCCGGCTGACCAGGCGCTCACTTCGGCCGTCCCCATATACGTCGGCCGTGTCGATGAAGTTCACGCCCAGGTCGATCGCACGATGCAGTGCCGCGATCGACTCGCGATCGTCCACGTCGCCCCATGAGCCGCCGATCGCCCACGCGCCGAAGCTGATCTCGGATACGTTCCATCCCGTCCGGCCCAACGGCCGGTAACCCATCTGCGCCATTTCTCTCCCTCCTTGCTTTTGCCGGCTGGTTCTCAATCCAGAATCGCGTTGTTGGCAATGACCCTGCTGTACCAGCGAGCGCTTGCCTTCGGGATGCGCTGCTGCGTCTCGTAGTCGACGTAGATCACGCCGAAGCGCATCCTGTAACCCAGCGACCACTCGAAGTTATCCATGAGCGACCACACGAAGTACCCCTTCACGGGCGCACCCTCATTGATTGCCCGGGCAACCTGGGTCAGGTAGCGCCTGAGATACGATATCCGCTGTGGATCATCCACCTCGCCCATGGGGCCAACCCGGTCCTTGAAGGCTGCGCCGTTTTCGGTTATGTAGAATGACTTGAAAGGATACTCACGGTTCACCCGCATGAGCATCTCGTAGATGCTCTCCGGGTAGACCTCCCACCCCATCTCGGTTCGCTCCACGCCGTCTGCCTTCTCGACCCCCAGCTCGAAGTCGTACCGCTGGCCGACGACCTGGCGGGTGTAGTTGTTCAGGCCGAGAAAGTCGATCGGCGCTGCGATCGAGGCCATGTCGCCGGAAGCGACCATCTCCAGGGACAGATCCTTCGCTGCGACAACGTCGTCAGGATAGGGCCTGCCGGCCAGCGGGTCGAGGTACATGCGCATGACCCAGCCGTCATCGAGCCGCGCCGCCAACACGTCCTCCTCCCGGTCTGAAGCAGGATGCGCGGGTGTGTAGTTAAGCACGATGCCCACCTGCGCGTCCTTGCACTCCTCCCGGATGACGGGCACGGCCCAGCCGTGGGCGAGCAGCAGGTGATGGGTCGCCCGCATGGTTGCCGCGAGATCGCGCTGCCCCGGCGCATGGATGCCGAAATGGTGCCCCAACGCCGCGCTGACCCACGGTTCGTTGAGGGTCATCCAGTGCTTCACCCGGTCTCCCAGGTGCCGGGTCACCCGTTGGGCGTACTCCACATAGGCTTCGGCCGTATCGAGATGGGTCCAGCCCCCGCGATCCTGGAGTGCCTGGGGGAGGTCCCAATGGTAGAGCGTCACCCAGGGCTCGATGCCGGCATGGAGCAGGCCATCGACCAATCGACTGTAAAAATCCAGCCCGCGCGGCTCGACCCTGCCATGTCCTTGGGGCAGGATGCGCGGCCATGCGATGGAGAACCGGTAGGCCGGCAATCCCAGCTCGCGCATCAGGCCGATATCTTCCTGCCAGCGATAGTAATGGTCGGCTGCGACGTCGCCGGTTTCGCCGTTGTCGATCTTGCCGGGCGTATGCGAGAAACGATCCCAGATGCTCTCGCCTTTGCCGTCTGCCTGCCATGCCCCCTCGATCTGGTACGATGCAGTGGCTGCGCCCCACGTGAAACCCTTTGGAAACTCAATCGCCATAGCTCTCTCCCGTCAGCATGATTGACACCACGCTGCATGATACCACGGAGCGCTTGCCCAGGCACACATGGCAGGGTGGCGTCTCTGGCCTATCCGTGACTCGACATGTATAATGCCGGCAATGTCAACCTCTACGACGCCGGCAGCACCGCACCATCTGCCGCCCACCTTCCGATCGCTGGCCCACCGCAATTTCAGGCTGTGGTTCGCGGGCCAGGGCATCTCATTGATCGGCACGTGGATGCAGAACATGGCCCAACAGGTGCTCGTGTACCGGCTGACCGGCTCCGCCGCCGCGCTGGGCATCGTGAGCGCGATCGGCCTGATCCCGGTCATCCCGCTCGGCCTGTGGGGCGGTTCCATCGCCGATCGCGCGCCGCGGCGCACGATCATCCTCCTCGCCCAGGCTGTCATGATGGTGCAGGCGTTCATCCTGGCCGTTCTCACCTGGACCGGCACCGTGCGGATCTGGCATGTCTACCTGATGGCCCTCCTGCTCGCTGCGGCCCAGGCGATCGATCTGCCCGCGCGCCAGGCATTCATCGTGGACATGGTGGTCGACCGGGAGGACCTGACGAACGCGATCGGGTTGAACTCCGCGATCTTCAACATGGCGCGGGCGCTCGGCCCCGCGCTGGCAGGCACCGTCGTCGCAGCAGTCGGCGAAGGTCCGGCATTTCTGATCAATGGGCTGAGCTTCCTGGCCGTGATCGTGAGCCTTCTCATGATGAGCCAGCTGCCCGATCGACGCAGGAAGGAGGTTGGGCCGTTAGCCCAACACCTCGCGGCGGGCTTTCGCTATGTGGTCGGGCACCGCATCATCCTCGTCCTGACCAGCCTGGTCGCGATCAGCGCCTTCCTGTCGATGCCCTACAGCACGCTCATGCCGGTCGTCGCCGACGACATCCTCAAGGGAAGCGCCGCGCCGGTGGTGGCATTCCTGTGCGAGGGCGAGCATGCACTGATGCGCTGCAAGACGCCGGAGGCACTTCCCCTCGGCATGCTGCTCACCGCCGTGGGGGTCGGCGCGGTGATCGGGGCGCTGGGGGTTGCGTCGTTGCCCGGCGACGCGCGCCGCGGGCGCTGGCTCACCGCAGGGAACCTGCTATTTCCGGCCTTGCTCCTGGCGTTTGCCACGAGTCGTTCTTTCGTGGTCTCGTTGCTCCTGCTGGCGGGGATCGGCTTGAGCTTCGTGGCGCAGAATTCGCTGGCCAACACGCTGATCCAGCTGATGGTCCCTGACGAGGTCCGGGGCCGGGTGATGAGCCTCTACACCCTGACGTTTCAGGTGTCGATGCGGGCGGGCGGGTTCCAGGCCGGGCTCGTCGCAGACGGCTTCGGGCCAACCATCAGTATCGCGATCGGAGCGGTCATATCGCTGGCATATGGCGTGTTCGTCGCCATCCGTTATCCCAGGCTGAGGAACGCGGCCTAACGGGGAGGATGGGTGGTTGTTGTCCCCGAGCGCCGGTGAGCGGCGCGACCACGCCGGAATGAGAGAGGGGCGCAGACCCCAAAGTGCCTGCGCCCCCCGAAATGGTTCGGTCAGAAGCCCTTACTTGCCGCCCTGGAGGTGTGCTTCCAGGAAGTAGAGGTGCTTATCCAGCTCGCGCGAGATCTCGGTGAAGACATCCGCGGTGTCGGCATCGCCCGCCTTGTCGGCCTCGTCGATCGCCTTACGAGTGCTCTCACAGATCGCGGCATAGCGCTCCGCCATCGCCTCGACAACCTGCATGCCTTCGACGACATCCGTCGGGAAATCCTCCAGCCGGGTGCTCGCAGCCGCCATCTTCACGGTGCCGAGTGCCTGGCCGCCGAGGGCCGTAATCCGCTCCGCGAGGACGTCGACAAACGGCAGAACCGCTTCTGCCAA